>JABDKN010000131.1 GCA_013002205.1 Granulosicoccus sp. | reverse complement strand
GGAAGAAATCGCACTGGCTGTCAGTTTTCTGGCCAATAGCAACAGTGGCTACATCACCGGGACAGACCTGTCTGTCAATGGTGGTTATTTTATGGGGTGATCCGGATCCCGCTCAATTGCCACCATCCAGCCAGGTAACGCAATCGAAATCGCGTTCAGGCTGGACACTTTATGGATCCCCGGACGAATGAACACCGGGACCATCCGGCACCGGAACCCGGCATGGCAACGCAGCGCCGCAGCGCTGGCATCACCCCTTACCCAGGCACCGTCCAACGTACCCGGGTGCACATCCCCGTTCCGTGGGGCTATTGGGTGAAAACGCGGCAAGTGGCTTGAAACCACTCTGCTGCATTGCAGCACCTCTTCCGGACGCATCGTTGTTGTGAAGTCGCCGGAACGCCGTCTTCGGCGATATCCCGGAGACAGACTGCCTGGAATTTGGACAGCGACTCCCTCCGCTCCAGTCCAGCAAGGGCCTCTTACTTGTGCCTCCCGACCCCGAACCCCTGATGCAACGCGTTATTTTTCAGCTTGCTGGCCACAATTGGCATTTTTCTCCGCACATTCACAATTGATATGAATCCTATAATTCGTTGATTTTATTGAATATAAAAAATATCTATTAAATTTTCATCAAAAAATGCCGATCTTTGTTGCATTGCAAAATAATCGTCTTTATACTGCACCGCAACAAGACAGATACTTGTGTTTTTCTACTTAACCGGAGTCCTTTACCATGATCAACCTGACCGATAACATGAACGACCAATTCAAGCAAATGATGGATATGCAGACACGTGGCCTCGAGCCCCTGCGCGTCTTCGCAAGCGTTGCCGTAGAGGCAGCTGAGAAAATTGCCCGCCAGAACTATGCCGTTGCTGGCGACGTTCTCGAGTTTTCTGCGAAGCAGGCTAACCTGCCGCTGTCCAGTGAAAACCTGACCGACGTTGCATCTGCCCAGATGGCAGAGAACAACGCATTCGTCGAACTGATGAATGGCCGTGCTACCGAGTATGCGGATATGGCACAGCAGTTCAACTCGAAGGTTCGTGAAGCAGCAGAAACCGTTTCAGCTTCATTCAAGTAAGCGATACTCTGCAATTTGCATTGCCCTGCTCAGGTGGCAGACTGGCCGCCTGAGCTTTCCGCACAGCATCAATGTGCGCACCGTCGGTCCGTTTGACCATCCTTCAAACAGCCGATCGATGACAATCTATCCTCTTTGGAGACACTTATGAAATCGGTTAACGAACAGTTCGCAGAAATGCAAAAAAAGACATTGGATAGCCTCGAGCCCGTGAAAAACATGAACTCGGTGGCAGCGGAAGCATTCGAAAGAATTGCACGAAAGAATTATGACCTCATGGGCGACCTGGTTGACTACGCTGTAGCCCAAGTCAAGATGCCTTCGACCGAGGCCAACCTGCAGGACGTTTATGAGAAGCGCGTTGCGGATACCAAGGCATTCGCAGAAAAGGTCAACGAGCGTGCCGCCGAGTATGTTGCACTGGCGGGTGAGCTGGGTGAACTGGTTCAGAGCAAGGCAGCAACTGGTGCTGCTGCGGCTAAACCAGCCGCGGCCAAGGCACCGGCAGCCAAGAAAAAAGCGGCACCCAAGAAAACAGCCGCGAAGTCAAAGTAATTACTGTACGGGACCGTATGTCTGTACGACGTGGATCGACATTGCCAGGGTTCTCACGCAGTTGACGAACCCTGGCTACTCACGCATTGTAGAATGCGTATTTGGCCAAAGTCTTGAAGGTATTCGTGAAAACTACGAGAATAATAAAAAAATACGCCAATCGGCGACTGTATGACACCGAAGCAAGCAAGCACGTAACGCTGAGCGATATCCGACAGATGATCGTCGACGGTGCGGATATTCAGATAATTGAAGATACCTCGGGCGAGGACATCACCCGTCCACTGCTGCTGCAGATCATCGTGGAACAGGAGCAGACGGGTGGACAGCCGATCCTGACCGAGTTGTTGCTGGCCCAGCTCATCCGGTTTTATGGCAATCCAATGCAGGGCATGATGGCAGAATACCTGCAGAAGAGTGTCAGTACGTTCGTAAAGCAGCAACGATCAGTACAGACGCAAATGCAGGATATGTTGTCCACCACACCGCTGGATACCATGCGCGAGCTGGTTACTCAGAACATGAAGACCTGGGAAACCATGTTCTCCGTGCAACCGGAGCACGACGACAGCGATAAGGATGACCAGAAATAGGCCCTGTCAGAACCTGTCACGGCGAACCGTTTGACGGGTATCGAGGAATTCAACAGCAGGTAGACTTCATCGTGAAGTAACAGCCTGCTGCATAGACAGCGAGGGATATAGTGAACGACAAAGACAACTTCCTGCAGGACCAAGTGAACGACATGTCTCGTTCATTTACCGATATCTGGCAGAAGAACACCTCGATAATGTCCGATCTACTGGCGCAGTCTCATCAGATGATCACTAAATCGATGGACCCATTGAATGTAGGCGACGCATTTTCCAATGCCGCCAAAGTCATGGCCAGCGACCCGATGAAGCTGATGGAAGCCAATTATGAACTCTGGAAAGAGCATATGGAGCTGATGCAGCATGCGATGACTGATTTGATGAAAAACGGACCGTCTGAGGCTTCCAGTGCCAATCAGGCATTCGACCGGCGTTTCAGACATGAGGACTGGACCAGTAACCCGATTTTCGACTACATCAGGCAGTCCTACCTGATCACCTCCCGCTGGATGGTCAATACCATGACCGCAGTGGAAGGCCTGAGTGAGAACGACAAGAAGAAAATTGTCTTTCACTCGCAGTTGCTCGCCGATGCATTTTCGCCGTCCAACTTTCTGATGACCAATCCCGAAGCCATCCGGACGATGATTGACACGGGTGGTCGAAGCATCATGAAGGGTCTGCAGAATCTGCAGCGGGATCTTGACCCGAAGACAAGTCAGCTCAGCATCATGATGAGCGACCCTGAAGCGTTTACCCTGGGCGAGAACATTGCCACCACGCCGGGAAAAATCATTTATCAGAACGATCTGGCTCAATTGATACAGTACGAGCCAACTACTGCCAAAGTCTACAAGCGTCCGCTGGTCATAGCGCCACCCTGGATCAACAAGTATTACATCCTGGATCTTCAGCCGAAAAATTCCTTCATCGCCTGGGCTGTCAAACAAGGCTATACCGTGTTTGTCATCTCCTGGGTCAATCCTGATGCGGAGCTGGGTAACAAGAGTTTCGAGGACTACATGCAGGAAGGTATTCTCGACGTACTGGATGCGGTCGAGGATGCAACCGGTGAACGGGAAGTGTCCATGATTGGCTATTGCATTGGCGGCACCCTGCTCAGTGCAACACTGGCTTATATGGCTGCAACTGGTGATGATCGGGTGAAGGCTGCCACGTTCTTTGCCTCCCAGGCAGATTTTTCAGAAGCGGGAGACCTGAAGATATTTACAGATGAAGCCCAGGTAGACAACCTTGAGCGCATCATGGAAGAGAAGGGTTATCTGGACGGTAGCTCGATGGCGTCGACATTCAACATGTTGAGGGCTAACGATCTCATCTGGTCCTTCTACGTCGATAATTACCTGCTGGGCAAGGATCCATTAAAGTTTGATTTGCTCTACTGGAATTCCGATTCCACCCGCATGCCGAAGAAGACTCACCTTTTTTACCTGCGGGAAATGTATATCAACAACAACTTGTCCAAACCGGGTGGAATCACCCTGAAAGGCGTGCCAATCGACCTGTCCAGGATAACCATACCCATTTACCTCCAGGCAGCCAAAGAAGATCACATCGCTCCCTACCCGTCCGTATTCAAGTCAACAGGATTATATTCAGGCCCGGTTCGCTTCATGCTCGCAGGTTCAGGACATATAGCCGGCGTCATCAATCCGCCAGCGGCTGAGAAGTACAATCACTGGATCAATGAAGCTCAGCCGAAGGATCTGAATGAATGGATTGACGGCGCCCAGGAATTCAAGGGCTCCTGGTGGAATGACTGGGACAAATGGCTCTCCAAACTCTCAGGCGGCAAAGTAGCCAAAAGGATTCCAGGAGAGGGAAAACTGGACATCATCGAGGCAGCTCCCGGATCGTATGTGTCGATAAAGAGCTAGACATCATGTACTGACCAGCCAGTTTCGACAGATGAATGGCGGTCTATCTGAAAAGCCCCGACCTCGGGGCTTTTTCGTGTCCGATGTATCAACCTGGATTATTCATGAAACGGATTCGGCGTTTCATGAATAATCCGGGTTAAGGAACATCGAGTTCATTCGTGCGGATCAGCCAGGTATTGGCGCTGCATCATGCAACAGAGCTGCCTGCTGCAGGTCACTCCACAGGCTGGCGGGTATTTCCAGCTGAAACCAGCCCAGGATTTCCTGCATTTCAGCACGAGAACGTGGGCCCGGTATGACACTGGACACCAGTGGAGAGCCCAGTGGAAACTGCAACGCGGCGGCCGGCAGAGGAATACGATGAGCGCTGCAGATTTCACTGATGCGGCGAGCCTTGTCCATGACCTCCGACGGCGCTTTTGCATAATTCCAGGTATCACCACCGGCCAGAATGCCCGAATTGAAAGGACCGCCGAGGATGATGGATGTACCCGCCGCAGCGCAGGCTGGAAACAGGTCGTCAAGCGGTGCCTGTTCCAGCAGGGTATAACGTCCGGCCAGCAGAAAGGCATCCCAGTGCCCATGCTCCATCGCCTGCAGACACACTTCCCGCTCATTGACACCCAGGCCAATGGCCTTGATATCGCCTGCGGATCTCAATTCATCCAGGGCGCGATAACCACCGCTCATGGCATCAGCCAGATACCTCCGGTTGGCGTCCTCGCCATGTTGCATCACCCCGATATCGTGCAACAGCAGAATGTCGATTCGACTCAAGCCCAGTCGTTGCAAACTATCCTCGTAGGAGCGCATCACACCGTCGTAGGAATAGTCGTAGACCTGGTGAAACGGGAAACTGCCCGGCCATTCGGCAGCGGAGGAATCAGTGGGCAATCCGGGTTTCAGCAACCTGCCTGCCTTCGTTGACAGGACATAGTCCTCCCGGTGACGCAGGCGGTCGCCCACAAAGTGCTCTGAACGACCAAAGCCGTAAAACGGTGCGGTATCCACGTAACGAATCTGATGATCAAGCGCCTCGTCGATGGCACCGGTGATATCTTCATCGGCAACCGGCCTGTGGTTTCCAGCCATCGCCGCACAACCCAGGCCCAATTCCGTAACAGCAACCGAAGTGTTGCCGATCATTCTTCTGGCAAAATCTGGCATGAGGATACTCTGAGATGTCCGCAAGGCAGCTCAGTATAGCAACCGGTCGGGCAATCCGGATTTACCAGCGACTAGAAAGTCCGCCGAGCGTTAGCACGAGCCGCAGGCGATTTTCAGACGGTTGATATCGTCTGATGGAGTTTTATGAACACGTCGAATTCAAGCGCGTGTCCGTAGTGATTCACGACAGTCCTGTTCAACGCCTGAAAACCTGATCGTTCATAGAAAGTCCTGACGGCGGGTCGATGAATGGACACGTAAGCCAGTTGTCTCTGCTCACGCACCTCCAGGGCCCTGAGCATCTGTCGGGCAACCCCCAGATTGCGGTATGGTTCCATGACTTCCAGCATCGTGATCATCGACAACCCCTTCGTCAGCCGGCTTGCCGCAATTCCGATCGGCTTGTGGCCAAGTGTCGCCACTATCAGAGATGGCTCATCGAGCTGCTTGAGCTCGTTCGATGCAAATAATCGATCAACCAGGGAAGACGCCCTCTCCCAGCCCAGATAATCTGCATATTGACTGCTCCAGGAATCACGCAGGTACGTTCGCAAGGGTGGGTCAGCCGGCAAAGGTCCACCGGAGAGTACAGCAGGACCTGTTACCGCGCGGCGACTGTCAATGGTGAATTTCCGCTTGAATTGATGCAGTGACCTGCGATGCAACAAGTGTGCAAATCACTGATTCAGGGTATTTCGAATTTTTGGTCACCCGACGGCATTTCGGGCAACGACGTAAAATCGCCCGCTCGCTTCTCTCTGGCTGCGTTCATGGCTTCCACCGTGTCCTCACGCTGGAAAAAACTGGCATTCCACAATGCTACGTAGTCCAGTGAATCTGCAACCGTATGATCTCTGGCATGCAGGATCATCCGCTTGCATCCGTGTACTGCAAGTGGCGCTTTTTCGGCAATGGTTTGGGCAATTGCCAGGACCGCATGCACCATCTCCTCGTGAGTGGCATAGACCTTATTGACCAGTCCGCATTCCCTGGCCTCGTTGGCAGAAAGTGCTCGTCCTGTGTAGGCCAGTTCGCGCACCAGGCCATCAGGCATGAGTTTACAGATACGCGGAAAGGTACCGACATCTGCCGTCATGGCCAGGTTTGTCTCGTAGATGGTAAAGTACGAATCAGCGGTGGCATAGCGCATGTCGCAGGCAGTTACCAGGTCCACGCCGGCACCTATGCAGCCTCCCTGAATCGCAGCCAGTACCGGAACCCGCGCCTGCTCAAGGCTGGAGAAACTGCTTTGCAGGCGCTGAACGAGACCCCTGAACCGGGCAGCCCGCTGTCGCGATGCGAAGGGATCCTGCGTTGTCGAACCATTGGTAAACACCGACACATCCATGCCGGAACTGAAGTGCGGTCCGGTTGATGATATGACGATGGCCCGGGTCTTTCCATCACTGTCCAGTCCATCGACCAGCGCCGGAAGTTCGTCCCAGAAGGTGGCGACCATACTGTTGCGCTTCTCCGGACGTGACAGCCGCACATGGGCCACATGACCCAGTATGTCCACTTCAAAACACTCAAGTTTCATGGATACAGAGGCTCCTACGAGGCTGGACTGGGAACAGGCCGGGCCAGATAACTTACTCTCTTGGGCATCTCGAATCGAAATTGCTTGTGCTCACCCAGTTCCAGAAAACGCCTGCGCACATCATCAGCCCGTACGTCGGCTTCTGTGTAACGCGTGTTGTAGGATTTACCTGCATATTTTGCCGCGTATTGCTCCCAGGTCTCGTACTTGACCGGCGTGAGATATTCGATGACACGGTAGTCTCTGAACAGTGGTCTGGCCAGCTTCTCGATGGCAGACTGCGCCTCGGCACGTACCTGCTGTTCATCATGAAACAGGCGCATGACCTCATTCAGCTCGCCAGCAGCAATCGGCTCCAGGATGTAAAGGAACCCATCCGGGGTAAGCACGCGCAACATCTCGGCAAACACCGCTGCATACAGCTCAGATGGTACATGGTGCAGGGAATACGGGAAAACAACACCATCAACGCTGTGATTTTCCACCGGAATCGCCTGTGCACCACACTCGGCAAAACCGACGTTGGGGAATACCGGAGCCTCACGATTCTTTTGCGCCTGGATCGGATCCGGATCGATGGCAAGTACGCTGGCACCGCGCTCTGCCAACGCTCGGGACAGATGCATGTCTCCACATCCAGCATCGATCAGGAACTTGCCCTGGACATCCAGGATTCGCTCCAGCGCGTCTATGTCGGTCGCCTGACCGATAGTCTCTACCGACGATGTCATAAAGGAGCCTCGGAACTGCATGGTAATGTGATCGATCGATAGCAAATACTATCAGTCGGCAAAGGGCAGGCTAACGACGCGGCCCGGCGCCCAGCGGTGTCAATGGTGTACTGGCGGGTAACCTGCCATGAACCTGAGGCAGGGAACAGGTCTGCAGATGAGGCAGCACCAGTCTGGCGACATACTCGCATTCCTCCAGGTGCGGGTAGCCGGAGAAGATAAACGCCCGTATACCCATGGCCTTGTATTCCTCGATCTCCTGCAGAATCTGCTCTGCACTGCCAACAAGCGCTGCACCACAACCGGAGCGTGCTCGCCCCACGCCTGTCCAGAGATGGGGTTCCACGTATCCTTCCTCATCTGCACTGTCGCGATTCTTCGCCTGGTGAGCCACGCCCAGTGAGCTTGCGTCCAGTGCACGCTCACGGATGAGGCGACCCTGTTCATCATCGAGTCTGGATACCAGAGTTCGCGCGTATTCCCGTGCTTCCTGCTCAGTTTCACGAACGATCATGTGAACCCGCAATCCATAATCGAGTACCCGTCCGTATTTCTCGGCACAGCGATGGACTGCCTCCATCCGCGCTGCCAGTTCTTCCTTTTTTTCCGGCCACATGAGATAGACATCGCAATGCTCTCCGCACAGATCAAGCGCCGGTGGAGAATAGCCTCCAAAATACAACAGTGGCCCACCATTGGTCTGGTAGGGTTTTACCGGATCGGTTGTCAGGCCGGAAAATTCATAAATTTCACCCTTGTGGTTGATTTCCGCCTGCGACCATGCCTGCTTGAGTATTTCCACCACTTCACGAGAACGCTGGTAGCGATAGGCGCTGTCCTCCTTCTGGCCCGGAAAGTCCGACGAAATGATGTTGACCGTCAGGCGCCCTTCCAGCATATGATCGAGAGTGGCCAGGGTACGAGCCAGCATGATGGGCTGCATCTCACCGCAACGAACCGCCGCCAGCATATTGATGGATTGGGTCAACGGCGCATTTCCAGCCACGAAACTCAGGGTATCCTGGCCGACCTGATAGGATGAAGGACACAGGATATTGCGAAATCCCAGCTCGTCTGCGCGCTGGATGATACGCGAGGTATTCTCCCAGCTACTGCGATACTGGCCATCGGGAACGCCGAGATAACGATAGTCGTCGGAGCATAAGGGGGCGAACCAGGACACCTCGGCTGCGCTCAGGGACGCAGACCTGATGGGCACGACGCTCATTGGATACTCTCGGCTGTCAAAACAGTGAAAAGTATCAATCAGGTATCAATAAGTCAAACTCGGCATCGCCCGTATTCTCCGATGTGTCAACCGGAGGGGGCGTTGAGATTAAGTCCTCACTCGATAACCCTTTCGATCAGTGTCTCTGCCGAGCTACATACCATTTTCACGAAGACGTTCACGTCGTGCCATCTCTTCCCGATACGCCTCCTGTATCTGCACCAATACAGAATCCACATCCGCGTGACGTTCCTCGGTCGTGAATTTGCCTGTCAGCTTCAGTTCAGGATGCAATGCCCCGGCCTCATGCAGAGCCCAGAGCTCTTCGGCATATCGGGTGTCCGCCAGTTCGGGCGCATAGTACGCGTAATAACGAGTGATATTGGCCACATCCCGGGCCAGCATCGTCGGTGCGTTGTTGTTACCAGCGGCGTCCACCACCTGTGGCAGGTCAATGATCACGGGACCGTCGGCGGCCATCAGCACATTAAACTCTGACAGATCCCCATGTACCAGTCCCTCACACAACATGCGCAGCACGTAGTGCATCATGGTTGCATGGTCGCCGAGCGCGCGCTCGGTGGGAATCAGCACATCATTTAGCCTTGGAGCCACATCACCCGATTCGTCGGTAATCAGTTCCATGAGCAATACACCGTCGAAAAATCCGATCGGCTCCGGTACCTTGACTCCGGCGTTGCGTAGTCGATACAACGCGTCATATTCGGTGCTCTGCCAGACCTTCTCCTGCTGCTCACGCCCGAACCGTGACCCCTTGTCCATGGCTCTCTGGCGCCGACTGTTACGGACCTTACGGCCTTCCTGGTATTGCACTGCCTGCTTGAAGCTGCGAATCGCAACATCCTTGTACACCTTGGCGCAGCGTTTATTCTCACCACAACGCACCAGGTAGACTGTGGCTTCCTTTCCGCTCATCAACGGTCGAATCACTTCATCGATCAGTCCGTCTTCTATCAACGGCTGGATGCGCTTGGGTGTCTTCACTGCAATTTCCTGATGAATTGCGCAACCGGTTTCATCACAGCGCTCATGCAGTTCGTCCGCTACTGCTGCGGGAGCGCGTGCGACGATTACGCGTGGCAGCCTGACCACCGGTATGGCGGGAACCGCCTGGTCCGCCGGAGCGTGCAGCTGAATGAGCACTGGAATAGCCGGTACCAGATCGTCCACCTGCCCTGTCTCCCGCCTGATCAGGACCGCGATTTCGATTGCGACCCTGTCCCTGCCGCTGACCCATCCGAATGGGTTCCGCCTTGATGGATGGATCCGGTGCAAAACCATCGACCTGCAATCGTGGCAATTCCCGGCTGATCAGTCTTTCGATGTCTTTCAACAACTTTGATTCATCGATACACACCAGTGACACCGCCTTGCCGGACAGGCCTGCGCGGGCGGTTCGGCCTATCCTGTGAACATAATCTTCAGGAACATTGGGTAATTCAAAATTGACCACATTCGGTAGCTGATCGATATCCAGCCCGCGTGCAGCAATGTCGGTTGCAACCAGGACTCGCACTTTACTGGCCTTGAACCCGGCCAGTGCACGCGTCCTGGCACCCTGGCTCTTGTTGCCATGAATGGCCGCTGCCGACAATCCATCTCGTTCGAGTTGTTCGGCAAGACGGTTTGCTCCATGCTTGGTCCGGGTAAATACCAGCACCTGCTGCCAATTTTCGTCATGAATCAGTTTTGACAGGAGTTCACGCTTGCGCCCCTTGTCGACCATATAAACCTGCTGTTCGATTCGGTCAGCAGTTGCATTCTGCGGCGCAACTTCAACCAGCTGGGGATCGTTGAGCATGCGTGAAGCAAGCTGCTTGATTTCGCGGGAAAAGGTTGCAGAGAACAGCAGATTCTGGCGCTGCTCCGTTTCGGGAAGCAAGGCAAGCACTCGCTTGACATCATGGATGAATCCCATGTCAAGCATACGATCTGCTTCATCGAGAACCAACACTTCCAGTTGGGACAAATCGACGGTGTGTTGACCTGCATGATCCAGAAGACGCCCTGGCGTGGCGATCAGGATGTCCACACCCTTTCTCAGCTGGCTGATCTGCGGGTTGATGCTGACCCCGCCAAACACCACCGCAGAGCGGAAATCGAGATACCTGCCGTAACAGGCGACGCTGTCTGCGATCTGGGCCGCCAACTCTCGCGTGGGAGTCAGGATCAGCGCACGCACAGGTGGAACTCCGTGGCGGAAACGTTGCCCGGAACTGCGTCCGGGACTCTGCGACAGGCGTTGCAGCAACGGCAGGGTGAAACCGGCCGTCTTGCCGGTGCCCGTCTGGGCACTGGCCATTACATCCTTGCCTGACAATACGATGGGAATGGCTTTTTGCTGAATGGGAGTCGGGGTGTCATACCCCTCTTCTACGACAGCGCGGAGGACCTCTGCTGAGAGGCCCAGTGATTCAAATGACATGATTTTATTTTTTTAACAGAAAAGCAACAGCCTGACGCCAGAATGGCGGCGGGGCGGTTGGTGTGCAAAGGAGACTGCAAGGGGATACGGCTGACAAGCAGTCGAGGCGTGTGCGCTCAGGTAGATGCCGGAACATGGTGCCGGAAAAAAGCTCCACAAGCGCTACCGGAGAATACGGCTGTCCGGTACAGACACTATTGTATAGGTCTAATCCTTTTACTGTCACACATTGTGCCAATCTGTCGCCCGCAACCGTTACACAGTGCGCAGAACCGAACTCACGGTGTGACTGATGCAATATAGCTTCAGACGGCGAGGTGTCAGCCTGTCAAGCCGAAAAATCCTGCCCCCTGACCGGATATTGGTGTCCACCTTGTCCACAGCAGCCTGCGCTCAGGCACAGCAGCTGGGACAGATACGCACAAGCAACGCTATCTTCTCCTGCACATTCTCCAGCAGGCACCCACCTCTGCTAAAGCCTCTGCAGGCCGATCACATCAACCAGCGGGGTGTCTATCGAGTCTCCGATCAGCTCTTCAAGGGAGAGCGGATTTCCATTGATGGTCAGAATCAGATCTGCCAGATTCAGATCCACCCTGTAGCTCGCTCCATCAGCGATGACCACTTGCAGCGCTTCAGGTGTGCTCATCAACATAGCCAGCGGTGTCATGTCGACTGCTACGGCATCTGCATCCAGATGAGCCTCCAGCTGCACCACATTCAACAGGTCTCGCAGCGTCGACAGCGATGCCAGCCCTCCGGCAGGATAGTTGGCTGCAGATCGATCGATCACGCTCATCTCATAGGCTAAGGTGGCATCCCCGCCATCATTACTGAGTTTCATCGTGTAGTTCAGTCCCGTGCCCGGTCCGATAATCGGTGAGTTGGCAGCCACCGCGGCGTCGATCACCGCCGTATCCGGCGAGTGCTGGTCAACAGGTCTGGATAACTGACGAATCGCGTCCACGTACTGGGACAGCCCCGAGACGGGAATATTGAACACGCGGGTATCTACCGATACGCTGTTCAGCGGCAGCAGGGTATCTATGTTGCCGATCCAGAATCGGGCCTGACTCTGCAGCAACTCATTGGCTATCTGCGTGTCCGACTGAAATCCAATGGACTGCAATGCCATGTCAAGCAGCATGTTGTCAGCGGATGTGAATGTCAGTTTGTCAAATTCTATTCCGTAGGAGCCCGTATACGCGAACTCACTTGATCTGCGCAGATCTGTCGTCATGTCACCGGGCATCAGTCGCACGGTTCCGGCATCGGAATGGATTACCAGTTCACCAATCCTGCCTGACCCGACAATGGAGTCGCCATCGATGATGGCGGTATAGTCCAGTCCCTTGAAGCGAACAGCGACGCCGTCGATCTGCTGCTCGTAGCTACTGACTGATATTTCATTGCTCGTCGTGCCGTCAAATCCCACACTGGTATTGATTTGAAATGGTTCCGCCTGCGAAAAATTCATCATCAGTTCTGACACCGATTCAGGCAGCGATCCTTCCCGGAGCAGCGTGGTCTCGATGGTGGCCACATTCATGCGAACATTGCCTTCGTCCACTGCGATCGGGGAATGGTTGATGGCATGACGCAGTCGGAACAGCACGCTGGCATCAGGCTCTGCCGAGTCCATGACACGGGTAACGGCAGAACTGTTCAGCAGTCCCGCTGAATAGATCTCATTCACCAGCGTGAAACGGTCGATCCTGTTGAACTGTGCCAGCATTTGATCATAGGCACCTTGTGTCTGCGTTCCGGTGTAGTAGGCGGCTCCCGCCCAGGAGGCACCCGCAAGCAGCGGAAGGGCGAACAGAAATTTCTTGTTCATCAGGACTGATCCTCGGGCATGGGGTTGTGCAGACACGTGCGGCAGATTGAATTACTGATCGGTCACATTCACACCCGCTGCCCCGTTATCGCTTGCCCACCGACCTGTTTATAGTCCATTGATCCGAATTGTGAGCGCATCTAAACTGGCCTACCAACCTGTTGTTATCGAGGCAATGGTGCCGGCCACGATGTCAGGTAGAGTCGTTCCGTAGATCTATTGGGTGGTGTGCCCGGGCTGGCGCGGGCTCAGTGCCCGGTTGTACACGTCGACGAAGATCGCCAGGTGATCGGCCAGACGCTCAGGCACCTTGGTGGTGCACCAGGTGCGACGGATCAGGCG
>JABDKN010000101.1 GCA_013002205.1 Granulosicoccus sp. | reverse complement strand
ATATGGTCCGACCAAAATGGTCAGATCTTCAGGAATTGTCGTTTTTCGCGGTGTCGAGGGTGTCCTCAACCACCAATCACAGGTCATGAGTCTGGCCGGTTCGTGCCGCCATGACATTACGCAGGCCATGAGAAGGGAGCAGGAAATGGAGAAGAAAACAGTCGCAAAAGCATTCACCGCAGTCGGTATTGCGCTGGCTTTTGCAGCAGGTTCCGTCCACGCGCAGGATCTGCCGAAGCTTGAGAAAAAAGATCGCTACAAGGTTGGGTTCTCGCAAATGGAGAGTAACAACCCATGGCGAATTGCCGAAACGAAGTCATTCCTCGATACCGCAGAGTCCTGTAACTGGGACCTGATTGCAACCGATGCCGCAGGTTCGGCAGCCAAGCAGGTTGCAGATGTGGATTCGATGATCGCACAGGGAATCGATGTACTGTTTCTACCTCCTCGTGAGGAAAAACCACTGCTACCGGCGGTGATGAAAGCCAAGGCGGCTGGCATTCCAACCTTCCTCGTCGACCGTTCCGTCGATCCAGCGGTAGCCAAGGCAGGTCGGGACTATGTTGCCTTCCTCGGTTCTGATTTCATTGACCAGGGACGTCGCGTCGCCGAGTGGACACTTGAAAACTTCAAGGGCGAGCAGGGCATCATTGTCGAGCTCGAGGGAACAACCGGATCATCCCCTGCCAATGATCGCCGGAAAGGCTTCGATGATGTCATGGCTCAACACGACAACATGACCATAGTGGCGTCGCAGTCTGGTGACTTTGCACGTGATCTGGGTCGTCAGGTCATGGAGACATTGCTGCAGGCGCATCCGGATGTCAATATCGTCTATGCGCACAATGACGAAATGGCGATCGGTGCCATTCAGGCCCTGGAGCTGGCTGGTCGCAAGCCGGGTGAGGATGTGCTGGTCGTTTCCATTGACGGAACCCGGGATGCATTGCAGGCGATCATCGATGGCAAGATGGGTGTCACGGTCGAATCCTCACCGTTCTTCGGGCCACTGGCCTGTAACGTCATGGAGCGATACATCGCCGGTGAAATGATCGAGCCCTGGGTTCAGGTTGAGGACCGCATCTTTACCGCAGAGAACGCAGCTGACAATATAGAAGACGCGTACTGATCGTCGTGAGTGACGCACCCCTTTTGTCGATGCGGGGCATTGTCAAATCCTTTGCCGGTGCCTTGGCTCTGGATGGTGCGTCACTCAACATTGCATCGGGAGAAGTCCACGGTCTGATAGGTCAGAACGGGGCAGGCAAGTCTACCCTTATCAAGATCCTGACTGGCGTGTATGTCCGTGACGCAGGTGAAGTTGAATTTGCGGGCAATTCCCTGCGAGTCACGTCTCCACGCGATGCGCAGGCTGCTGGTATTTCGACCATCTACCAGGAGTTGACGCTGGTGCCACTGAGAAGCGTAACCGAGAATGTCACGCTCGGTTATGAACCTCGGACGCAACTAGGTTTGATTGACTGGCGTCGTGCGCATGACCGTACTCGAGAGATACTGACCGGCTTTGGTATAGACATCGATGTGCGCGCACCGCTCGGTGATTATTCAACAGCAATTCAGCAGCTCGTTGCGATAGCGCGCGCCGTTTCGCTGGAGGCCCGCCTGGTCATCATGGATGAACCCACGTCGTCATTGGACGAGCGCGAAGTTTCCGTGTTGTTCTCGGTCATCAGGCGGTTGAAAGAGGCAGGGACCTCGGTGCTGTATGTCTCCCACTTTCTCAATGAGCTGTTCGCGGTGTGTGATCGCGTGACTGTCATGCGTGACGGCGCTACCGTTGCCGATTGTGCGATAGAGGCTACGAACAAGACCTCGCTGATTGCACAAATGCTGGGTCGCGATGTCAGCGAGATTAAGGCGGTTGGCATGACTGAACTTGGCGGCGGATCGAATTCGGCGGGAGAACGGATCTTCGATGCTCGAGCTATCGCCACGAATCGTCGACTGCGCAGGCTGGATCTGGCTGTACACGCGGGCGAAATCGTCGGGCTGGGTGGATTGCTGGGTTCGGGACGCACCGAAGCAGCTCGTGCGATATTCGGCGCTGATGCATTGAGTGCAGGAACGCTGGATTTCACTGGACTGGATACACCGCCGCGCACGCCGGCGGCAGCGATTGCCAGTGGAATCGGATTCCTCACCGAAGATCGTAAAGCAGAAGGCATTGTGCCGGACATGTCAGTGAGGGAGAACCTGACGCTTGCCCTGCTGCCGGCGCTGACCCGTCATGGTCGAATCGATCGCAGCAGAGAGCGTGCTCTGGTGGAGCACTTCGTGACCTCTCTTGGTATCAGGCTTTCGGACATGGATCAACCGATACGCGAGCTGTCCGGAGGCAATCAGCAAAAGGTATTGCTGGCGCGTTGGTTGGCCATTCACCCGAAACTGTTGATACTCGACGAGCCGACCAGGGGCGTGGATGTTGGCGCCAAGTTCGAGATTCAGGCCATCATCCGGGAGCACGTGGAGGAGGGGGTCGGCGTACTGTTGATTTCATCCGAATTCGAAGAACTGGTAGAGGGTGCGGATCACATCGTGGTGATGCAGG
>JABDKN010000095.1 GCA_013002205.1 Granulosicoccus sp. | reverse complement strand
CTGGTCATGCCTGCCGGCGTCAGCCATGAGATGGTCGCTCATTCAGAGGATGTGCTCATGACCGGCGGTTACCCGGATGGCCGCGACTGGGACAATATTCAGGAAGAGTTTCTGTCAGAGGAGGATTTCCGAGCTGCAGCCAAGCGCATAATGATGCTGCCCATTCCCTCGTTGGATCCGGCAACGGGAGCTCCCCTGCATGAATGGATCAATGCGCCATCATCGGTGGATGACGGTTGGAATGATTACCGTGACGCACTGGATGCGTCTTCTTGAAGGGATTCGAGACTAATAGTCCTCCAACCGTTGAATGTTCCGGACCAGCCGGCGAATCTCGGCCTCGTTCTGCCCTGAGAGCGATTCGAACAGTTCACGCTCAGCACTCGAAACCGCGTGCTGAGCACGCTGATCGTAGAGTTCCTGCAATGTTCGGTTGGAAGCCAAGGCAATATCGAGTACTTCCTGCGGACTGTCCACATCGAGAGTCTTGTGATTCTCTGCGAGCAGCGGCGCAGAGGGCACTTCTACTGCCTCTTCGAACCAGGTGTCCAGCACACCGCGATGACTGCTGTCCTCAGCCAGGTACTGTTCCAGTTCCGATTGCAGGTGTTGTTCGTGTTTGGCAACGTAGTCAAGACACATACTTAATCTTTCGCCAGGCTTCACGGCAGACGCCTTTTCCAGGTAAAGGTCCTTGAGGTGGGCATGGTAGTTCGCGGCCCAGCGCACCATTTCCCGTGTCTGGTGAAAATGCTCCATAGGTCTGGATCCCTTCGTAGTATCGTGTGTAGTACGACACACAGCCTTTAACATGTCAGGCTCGATAATAGCTTTGATGTCTAGATGCAATGTTGATACAGGTCAAGCAGGAAGCTTTAGCCGCCCAGGAATCCATGACTTGACGACGGTAAAGATCCACTCGAGTATGTGAGTGGAATCGTAAATGGAGTACTCAATGGTAAGGAGACGGGAGTGGCGTGTATGCGGGCGCGTTCAGGGCGTGTGGTTCCGCGGAGCCACACGCCAGCAAGGCCGGCGTCTCGGAGTGTCAGGGGTGGCCCGCAACCGCGTCGATGGCAGCGTACAGGTTATTGCAGAAGGCAGCGATGAAGCCCTTCAGAAGCTTGCGCAGTGGCTGCAGGTAGGACCGGAACACGCTCGAGTCGATTCCGTTGTCGACATTGACCCGCCCAGTGGCGAAACGCTCGACGACGGTTTCTACGTCGCCTGAAGTGACTGCGGCGTTGAGCTCATGTGTTGTGCGTATTAGCTGTTGAACACCACCCCGAAAAACACTCCCGCGGGAGTGCCATCGGGTTGACAGCCTGGCACTGTTGGTAGATAATAACCTACTGTATTTATTGAGGAATTGGCATGGAAGCTGACCTTGAACTATCGGCAATTTCAACCTCAGAGCTGGAACTATCCATCACCCGTTTGAGCAGCGATCTGAACGCTGCCACCTACCGTCATCTGATGATGCTGGCCGAGTTTGATCGGCGTCAGGCTTGGGGTCATGAAGGACTTCGCTCCTGTGCTCACTGGTTGAACTGGCGCTGCGGAATCTCGATGGTGGCGGCTCGTGAGAAGATGCGCGTTGCCCATGCCCTGGAGAATCTGCCCTTGACCCGTCAGGCGTTTGCATCCGGGGAATTGAGCTATTCCAAGGCACGGGCCATCACCCGTGTGGGCACTGTCAGCAATGAAGCGTGCCTGCTCTCTTATGCCCGTTATGGCACGGCCAGCCAGCTGGATAAAACCGTGCGGCTGTACCGCCGGCAATACCTGGGCGCCGGCGCTGTGATGGCCGATTATCACCAGAGCGTCTCGATGGATCCGGACGGCGAAGCCCGACAGGACATCGATCCGGCAGATCGGGAAAATCAGGGTGCCATGCATAACAAGGACTATCGCCTGTGGGACGCCCGCTGGGATGAGCACGGTTGCCTGGAGATACACGCACGCCTGACAGCGGAACAGGGAGCACTGGTCCTCAAGGCCATGGAAGCTGCGGTAAATTCCCTGGCAAAAAGCGAGCCCTCTGCAGAGAGTGAGAGCCATGCTCTGGAAAACACTCCCGCGGGAGCGTCGGCGGATGATGAGCAGTCATCGTGTCAGGAGAACAAACGACTCCCGCGGCGCCGGGCCGATGCCCTGGTCCTGTTGGCGGAGGCCTTCCTGAAAGACAGCAAGGTTGCCTCAAGTACCGATGATCGCTACCAGGTGGTTGTCCATGTCGACAGCGCCGTGCTAGCCGGGGACACGTTTGCAAAGACGAGCGGGGAACCCGATTGTTACATCGAGAAAGAGGTCGGCATCCCGGTCGAGACAGCACGCCGGCTCAGCTGCAGTTGCAAGATCATAACAGCGGTGACCAACGGTTGTGAGCCATTGAGTATCGGGCGCAGCAGCCGAGCCATTCCTACCGGAATCCGGCGTGCTCTGGCCATTCGTGACGGGGTGTGCACGTTTCCTGGCTGTGACTGTCACAACCATCTTGATGCCCACCACATCGTTCATTGGGCCAATGGGGGTGAAACCTCACTGGATAATCTGACCGAGCTGTGTCATTACCATCACACCCTGATGCACGAAGGTCAGTTCATGGTCGAGCGGGGGCACGATGGACAGTTGATATTCAGACGACCGGACGGTACGAAGATTGAACAGGTGATCGAACCGACACAGGCACCCGTGCCGGATGCAGAGTGTGAACCGTGGTCTGGCTGCGGTGACTCGATGGATTACGCGATGGCCCTGCACACCCTTCATTGCGTAGATCAAGTGCGATATCAGTAAATATTCGTTTTGA
>JABDKN010000081.1 GCA_013002205.1 Granulosicoccus sp. | reverse complement strand
GTGCCAGCAGAGAACGCAGTTGGGCCTCGACATGACGGGCACCCTGACAGGTACACATGATGACGGTAACGGGTGTCCGCTCAGGCGATGTCCGGCTGGCAGTGTGTTCGGGTTGATCCATCTCGAGCTGGGTGTCAGCAAATTGAAGGCCAGTTGTGATCCTTTCCCGGGGCCAGCGCGCTGCGTGCGGACAGGCACGGTCGCATGGCCCGCTCCTTGCACTGTCTAACCTCCCCTGCCACCGCTCCCGACTACCCGCTTTTCATGAACACCAGCGATTGATCATGCGGCTTCGATTGCCCAGAAACTCGGTTGCAGAGCCCTTGCGCAGGCGTCCGCGTCGTCACCTGCTGCGCCTCGGCAGACGAGGGAGTGATTCACTGCACCGCCAGCGCCCGGTCGCTCTGCCGACCAACCAGGCGGACAGCATCCGTTACTTTGCCAACCCGGGACCGGAGTTCGAAGAGCGGTGCACACCCCTGGCACCTGCCACCGATACTCGCGTGAAAGCGGTGGCTTTCTACCTGCCGCAGTTCCATGCATTCCCGGAGAACGATGCCTGGTGGGGCACGGGCTTCACCGAGTGGCGAAACGTCGCCCGTGGAACACCGCGATTCCAGGGACACTACCAGCCGAGAATTCCGCGCGATCTGGGTTTCTATGACCTGAACAGTGTCGACGTACTCAAGGCACAGTCCGCGCTTGCCAGGGCTGCCGGCATCAGCGGTTTCTGTTTTTACTATTACTGGTTCAATGGCAGGCGGCTGATGGAAAAGCCTCTGGATCTGTTCGCTGCACACGACATCGACCAGGAATTCTGCATCATGTGGGCCAACGAGAACTGGACCCGGCGCTGGGATGGTCGCGACGATGACGTACTGATCGCACAGGAATACCGCGAGCAGGATGAAGATGCCTTTATCGCCGATACGGCAAAGTACATGGCTCATTCCCGATACATCCGGATCGACGGACGACCGCTGTTCATCCTGTACCGGCCGTCGTTGTTACCGGATGCACCAGGGACGATTGAACGCTGGCGTCAGAAATGGGCCAAGTGCCTGGACGCCACTCCCCTGGTCTTCATGGTGCAGAGCTATACCGAGTTCAACCCGGTACCCTTCGCCTGTGACGGTGCAATCGAGTTTCCGCCGCACAAGGTATCCCGCGACCTGAAGCGACAGAACCGGCACTACCGGCAGTTCGACTCCCGGTTCAGTGGGCAGATCAGAGCCTACGACGATGTCGTCGACAAGGCACTGGGTGAAGCTGCTCCGGCCTACCCACTGGTGAAAACCGTCTCGCCGCACTGGGACAATGACGCCCGGCGTGAAGGGTGTGGGGTGACGTTCCAGGGCTCGACACCGCAAAGTTATACCCGGTGGCTGCAGGGTGCCATCCGGTATGCCAGGCAGAATCCTGTCGCGGGCGAATCGCTGGTGTTCATCAACGCCTGGAATGAATGGGCAGAAGCGGCCTATCTTGAACCGGATATTCACTATGGACACGCCTACCTGAACGCCACCTGGCGTGCGCTCAAGTCCGGAGCTGGTGCAGTGCAGAGTCCTGACGCGCTGCTTCTGGTCGGCCATGACGCGCATGCCAACGGTGCACAAATGCTGCTGCTGTCGCTGGCACGTCTGCTGATTCGTGATTTCGGACTACCCGTGCGGTTCCTGCTCAAGGGTCGTGGAGCGCTGCTGCCCGAGTATGAGGCGCTGGCACAGACCACATTGCTGGATAGCATCCCTGCCGACTCGCGGCTGCAGTGGTTTGAGCAATGCGGGTGTCAGCAGGCGCTGTTCAATACCTGTGTGACGGGCGACCTGCTCGAGGCCGCCAGCTCCGCAGGTGTGCACTGTGTGTCGCTGGTCCATGAGATGCCGGACTTGATACGTGAACATGCGTTGCAGTCGAATATCCGGGACATAGCACACCATGCACACGCAGTGGTATTTCCCTCCGAGGTTGTCAGGCGCGGATTCGAATCCTTCCAAGCAACGATTCAAGGTGCAGTCACCGTCCGCCCACAAGGCAGCTACAAGCACATACGGCCGGTACAGGATGCCAGAGCTGACATCCGACGACTGTTGCGCATCGATGAAAATGCCCGCCTGGTCATCAATGCCGGCTACGCAGACCATCGCAAGGGATTCGATCTGTTCGTGCAGGCAGCCAGCAGGGTGTGCGCCACCGATGCCGACATCCATTTCTGCTGGCTGGGCAAGCGCGGGCGGGACATGAACCGGTGGTTGACTGCAGCGCATGGCAGGCAGCTTCGGGGCCGTCTGCACCTGATGGAATTCACCGATGCGATGGATCAATGGTACTCGGCGGCCGACTGCCTGTATCTGGCCTCGCGCGAAGATCCGTTTCCGAGTGTCGTACTGGAAGCGATGAGCGCGGGACTGCCAGTCATTCTGCACACTGACGCCACCGGATTCGACCCGGCGGTCCTGGCGCTGGTGTCACCGGTAAACATCGAGGATACCGATGCCGTGGACGCATCACTGCACCAGGCGCTGTACGCGGATTCCCCGGAAGCACGACACCATCGCCAGCAACATGTGGAGCAACACTACCAGCTCCGGGACTACGCCGAGGCACTGCTTGCACTGGCCGGTATTGCCAACCTCAACAACCATGCAGAGTGGCCGGATGATCGGTCATCAGTGGCAGCAGATGACGGGCACATCGCTCCGCAGGCTGCAAACGGTTAGACTGCGGGCACCGCTGCACCTGCGTCCCCGACACAGGATTTCAACCCGGACTGGCTGGCTTCCATGACACAAGGTACCGTTCTGATCACCGGATGCTCCTCGGGAATCGGTCTTGACGCTGCACGTACACTGAATGATCGCGGCTGGCGTGTGCTGGCCAGCTGCAGGCAGGATGCTGACTGCCAACGCCTCAAAAGCGAAGGGCTTGAGTCTTTCGTGCTGGACTATTCCAGCAGCGAGAGCGTCCAGGCGGGTGCTCGCCAGGCACTCGAGCTGACCGGCGGCCGTCTTGACGCGCTGTTCAACAACGGTGCCTTCGCAATACCCGGCCTGGTCGAGGATCTGCCACGCGATGCGCTGCGCAGCGTATTCGAAACCAACCTGTTCGGCCAGTTCGAACTGATCAGGGCGGTGATACCGGCCATGCGCCAACAGGGTCACGGGCGTATCATCAATTGCTCCTCCGTACTGGGTTTCACGGCACTGCCGTTTCGCGGTGCCTACACTGCCAGTAAATTCGCCATGGAAGGCTTGACGGACACACTGCGACTGGAGATGCGCGACACATCCATCCAGATCGCGCTGATTGAACCCGGGCCGATCCGCACGCGAATCCGGGAGAATTCCATCGCGCATTTCGAACGCTGGATAGACTGGCAGTCATCGGCACGACGTCAGGACTACGAATCACGATTGCGCCCGCGGCTGTATGAACCCTCGACGAAAAAGGATCGATTCGAGTTACCGCCGGGTGCCGTGACCGAAAAACTGATTCACGCGCTGGAATCAGCGCAGGCCAGACCCCGCTACTATGTCACTATGCCAACCTACATCGTCGGCATGCTCAAACGGGTTCTGGGCACACGATGGCTTGACCGGGTGTTGTCGTCACGCTGACACGATTGCCGAACCGTGTGATGGGTATCAACCGGAGTCGGTGTACCAGTCACCGACCGTGGCACGCTTTTCCGCCTGCACATCGATGGGCGTCGGTTCTGCATCGACTGTCCGTGGACAGGGATTACCATCGTAACCAAGCAATTGCAGGGTTTTCAACAGGCCTTCCGCGTCGGCGTGCTGCTGAATGTATTCCTGGTCCCACCAGTGAAGCCTGCCGTTGATCACGGTGGCATAGACGACAGCCGAGCTCCGGTCGGCAAACTGGATGAACGGTACCAGTTCGCAACAACTGACGATGAACGGCCTTTTGCCGGCGGAATCGTCAGCGTCAGCCAGCAGGACATCATCGGCGGTTTTTGCCGAGATATTCACGTTGCGGAAACGGTCGATGTTGAGCAGCAGCCTGACGTCCAGGATGGTCATGCTGCCGTTCCAGCCAAAGGCCCCGGTGCGAGGCAATTCACCAAGCGCCACATCATTGTCCAGGAATTCGAAGTGAATCTGCTTGTCCTTTGAGTTCACCCACGACAGGAACAGTGCAGGCATGCCGGTAAAGGCCTCCACGTTGTGATACAACAGGTCATCCACTGCCTTGAAACGACCAGTCTGGATACCACGCAACCATGCCCGCTCCACGGTATTGGCCGGATGCGTCACCATGAAAAACAGAAAGACCCGGTCGCCAAAGCGTGACAGTAGTTTGCTGTCGGCGGTCGTCTCGCTACCGGCGTTGAAACTGTCGAAGCGGAATCGATCGATCAGCATGTGCGATACGCGACCCTGCGATGCCTTGCTCGCCATGTACTGATCCAGCTTCCTGTCGATGATCTCCAGTTCGCGGCCCGTGAGCATCGCGCCGTACTTGTAGTCCTCCCCCAGCGAGGTGTAATCGAGCAGGTACTTGCGCCAGTAATCCGGACTGATGAGTGCAAAATCCTCCCACGGTATACCCAGTTTGCCTGACAGTTCGCGTTGTTGCGGCCTGATGGTGCTTTTGCCTGACGCCGAGGCCCCCTTGACGTTCATGATCACCGGCTTTTCCCGGGCCGGGAGTAGACGGTAACCCTCAGCCTCGACAGCATGTTGCCAGAGCGGTTCAATGAACGCCTCGAGTACCTGTGCACCGTGCGTATTGGCGACCTGGTTGACAACGATATCCCTGATCAATTGCCGGTCGGGTATTACCCGGCCACGATGCCCGACGATTGCATCGACGGTTTTTATCAGCGCAGTCAGACAAGCCCGCTGCAGCGGATCCACGCAATCTGCGAGCTGTGCCTTCCACTCCCTGATGGCAATGATCTCGAGCGGCTCTTCCGTACTGGCCGCACGACGCTCGGTGGTGGACTTGCTGCCAAACCAGCGCTGCAGCAGGGAAGGCGATTGCGCCGGAGTGGCAGCAGCGCTCGGCCTGTCGAACACACGGGCGGCAAGCTGTTCTGCTACAAAGTCAGCTGCCTGGCGTTTCTCCTCATCAAAGACGGCGATTATCGCCGGCATATGTGCCTGCAGGTGCGCTGTGTGTATCCTTTCGACCATGCCGCGAAGGTTGATCCCCAGCACCTCGTAGTTGGGACCATCAGGAACTGACAGATCGGCAGTCACCCGGACCAGCAGCGCATGCACTACCAGTCGTTCAGGCTTCAGTGCCACCAGTTCCAGGACGCTCAGTCCAGTCAGGTCTGCCAGCTCCCGGGCCATGGCATGGCTGACGCTGGCATTCTCTTCACGAAACAACGTCACCAAGGGCCACAACGCAGCCGGTATATCCGACTGCAGGCCCGGGTTCCAGGCATCTTCTACGGGACTTGTCGTCTGCTGCGTCATGTCTTCACGCGTCCTCACGCCGAATGCCTTTACCGACGCCGTGTCGCCCGCCCGCCCTGGCGAGGCCCGTCAATTACCTTGCGCTACAGCCTTGTTGCGCCTGCGTGCCCTGTCCCAGATTTTCTTGAACAGGGGCAGCAGGATCAGTATGAGGGCGATGACGGTGATGGGTCCTGCGATCGGCCGGGTCAGGAAGATGGTCGCATCTCCGGAGGACAGCAGCAATGACTGGCGCAGCGTCGGCTCGGCAATGGGCCCCAGCACGATGGCCAGAACTGCCGGTGCCAGTGGATAGTCGAGTTTGCGCAGGAAATACGCTGCCAGACCGAATCCCAGCATTAGCCAGACATCATGCATGTCGTTGGTGGCCGCGTAGCCACCGACCACGGACAGGACGAAAATCATCGAGGCCAGAAGTGTAAACGGCATGCGCAGCATGGCGATGAACATCGGAATGAAGGCCAGGTTGACAACCACTGCAGCGATATTCGAGACGTAGAAAGATCCGATCAGGCCCCAGACGAATTCAGGCTGGTCGGTGAACAGGCGTGGTCCGGGAGTCAGGCCCCAGATCACCATGCCACCGAGCAGAATGGCGGTTGTCGGCGACCCCGGGATACCCAGGGTCAGCATGGGCAACATGGCACCGGTCGACGCCGAATTATTGGCAGCCTCCGGTGCTGCGACACCCCCAGGATGCCCCTTGCCGAATTCCTTCGGTTTCTTTGAAACCATCTTGGAGACACCGTAGGCCATCAATGAGCCGGGAGTTGCCCCTGCCGCTGGCAGTATGCCGACGAAAAAGCCGAGAAATGATCCAATCGCCGTACCCTTCCAGCCGCGACGCATGCCCTCCTTTGCATCATCGATGGTGCCCTTGACGGTCATCTCGGCTTCAGTGGTGGTGATCTTTCCACGGGTGCTGTCGATCGTCCAGAGCATCTCGCCGATACCGTAGACACCAATGGCCAGCACCAGGAAATTGATACCGTGCAGAAAGCCCGTGATTCCACCGAATATCAGTCGCGGCTCTCCCGAGATTTCGTCAAAGCCGACCGACGCCAGTACCAGGCCGACGCAGATGGAGAACACGGTCTTGGGAATGTCGTCTCCGCCCAGACCCACGAAGGTGGCGAAGGCCAGCAGCATCAGGGCGAAAATTTCCGGTGGACCAAAGCTCAGTGCTACCGATGCGAGTAGCGGTGCAAAGCCGGTGAACAGTACATTGGCCACGGTGCCACCGATAAACGAGGCAATGGCAGCCGTCACCAGTGCCAGTCGTGCGCGGCCCTGCATGGCCAGTGGCCTGCCATCGAAGGTGGTAGCCACCGCGGTCGACGCACCGGGTATGCCGAGCGTTATCGATGAAATCGCTCCGCCGTACATCGCACCGTAGTAGATGGCTGCCAGAAAAATGATGGCGGACCCCGGTGGAACGAGAAAGGTGATTGGCAGCAGGATGGCCACACCGTTGACGGAACCCAGACCCGGCATGGCGCCGATGAACAGGCCCAGGGTGACGCCTATCAGGATCAGCATCAGGTTCAGCGGCTGAATCGAAAGCAGTACGCCGTCGCCCAGGTTTCCGAGTACCTCCATCATGATGCTTTGACCCCGGAAATCGAGATGTGAGTGTGTTCAATGAATTGCGTGATCATCGACGTATTCATCAGTAGATTATCGTATTCATGAAGTTGAACACCGGCTCAAGAAACGGCATTCCCTTTGGCAGCGTGATACGCATCAGTGCTTCGAAGAAGAAGAAAAACACGATGGGGGCCAGTATCGATATGGTCATGGTCAGGCGCCAGGAATGCCTGCCGAGAAAGCCAAGGTAGTAGACCAGGAAGACGAACATGGCGCCGTACATGGAGATGATGTCTATCAATGCGATGAAGCCGAAGATGCCGCCACCGACCAGCAGCAGCATCTTCTTGCCGTAACGATCCAGCAGTGGCTCCTCGGATTGGGACGGCGGGGATCGCCGCTTGAGAGCGTTGAATGCAATGAAACCTGTGCATATCAACATGATCCCTGCCAGCCAGAATGGCCACGCCCCGCCTCCCGGACCTTCACCTCTCGTATAGCCAATGTCAAGCTCGGTACTCTTCCACATGAGATAAATGGAGAAGAGTGCCAACACACCCGCCGTGATCAATTCTGCGCGCCGCATGTCGGCTGACTCCTGATGATGGCTATGTAGTCTTCAAAAGAACCTGGTCGAGTTGCCCGTCGGCCGCTACTCGCCCATCTTGGACAGTAGTTCCTTGTGACGCTCTACCTGCGTTGCCCAGTAGGCCTTTTGCTCATCCGCGCCCATCCACAACGGTGACAGGCTTTCTGAGGCCATGTAGCCCTGCCATTCCTCAGTCTCGTAGATCTGCTTGAACAGATCCTGGTAGTAGGCCGCTGCTTCATCGGACATGCCTGGTGCACCGACAACCGCACGCTGGTTGTAGTAACTGAATTCCTTGCCCAGTTCCTTCACAGTCGGCACGTCGGCAATCAGTGGCAGACGTTCATCGGAGAAGGAGACCAGCGGTACCACATCGCCGTTTTCATAGAAGCCCTTGGCTTCTGACGGGTTGTTGACTGATGACATGATCTGCTGACCTGCGAGGTCCTTGGCGACCGCACCGCCCCCCTTGTACGGGATGTACTTGATCTTCAGGTCGTAATTCTGCTCAAGCCAGGTGGTGACCAGAGAGTCCTCCTGTCCTTTGCCGGTACCACCCATGACCCAGCCACCATCCGCTTCTCTGACCGCTTCCTGCCACTGCTCGAATGTATTGATACCTCGATCCTTATGCACCCACAGCACGAAGGGATCGACACCCATCATGGCAACGGGAGTGAAGGTACTGATATCGATACCCAGATTCTCCTGGCGCAATGGCGTCGTGAAGAACGAGTTCAGTGTCACCAGAATGGTGTGATCCGGATCATTGGTCCCGTTGAGGGCGATGAGTGCCTCCGCACCTGATCCGCCCCCCTTGTTATTCGGGATGAGAGGCCTGGGGGTCATCTTCTTCTTTTCCGCAACCGACTGGATGAACCGTGCAATCTGGTCGGCGCCGCCTCCGGCTCCGGCCATGATGACGAAGTCAATGGGTTTCTTCGGTTCCCAGGCGTGAGCGACCCCGCTGAATAGTGTAGCCGACATGACCGCCACGCCAGCCATGCCCAGAAAGGCTCGTTTAGTGTTTTTCATGATCTTTTTCTGTCTCCTCTGCAGTTGTTTCTGCGTTTACGTGATTGCGTCACGCTCGCTGTGAAGGGCGGTTGGTGTTGCCCTCCTTCTTGCACTACTTACGTCAGTTATACAAAACTACTTTTTACTTATACTTCTACTTCACACCTCCACTTTGAACTTCCCGTCTCAACGTGTACTTATGATGTCCATTTACACTCTCATGACAACTGCGCTACAGGCTGCTACGTACTAGTGCACGAGTATGACCGGAATCCCCGAGTGATCCACCACGTACTGGGTGGCGCCGCCGAACACCGTCTCTGTCTCGTGGCTGTTGCTGTAGGCACCCATGATCAGGGTATCTGCTCCCACCTGTGCGCAGTGCTGCAGCAGGTCCCTGCCGATCTTGCGTGATGACTTGAATCGCAGCAGCTTCACGTTCACCCCCCTGGCCTGCAGGTATTCCTTCAAACTTTCCGAATCAGCACCATTGACTTCCGCCCCGGTACTCAGCACGGTCACTTCACTGGCCTCTTCGAGTACACCGAGTGTCATGGCCACCGCACGACTGGCCTCGACCGAACCGTTCCAGCCGATCGCCACATGGTCACACAATCGCTCAGGGGCTGAGTCCAGCGGTGGACACATCATGACCGGCCGCCCGGTATTGAACAACGCCGCCTTGAGCGTATTGGTGCCCAGATTACGATCGACATCAGGCTTGGCCACACAGATCAGGTCAGCCAGCCTGCCGTGACGCTTGATGACATCCACCTGACGTCCCTGCTCTTCTATCCAGGCAGTCGTTGCCACACCCGGTATCGCCTTGTCCGACAAGGTGATACCGAACCTGGCGGCGAGGCTTTCAAGCTCCTTGCGCATACCGTCTTCTACCTGATCGGCCACGTTGGCTGATTGCGACAGCAACAATTTGCGCAGCGGTGCGCTGATGGCGATGCCATAAGGCATCAGGTCTTCAGCCCGGGGCCTGCAATGCGCCACGACTACGTGTCCCTTGTAGCGCACTGCCAGTGTGGCGGCGTGGGCAAACACATTGTCGCCCTTGCCATCGCCTCTAACCGGTAAGAGAATCTTGCGTATCACGATAGCGTTTCCTAGAACAGCCCGTCGATCTGACCTTCCGAATTCAAGCGGATGAATTCGGCGGAAGGCACCTTGGGAAGTCCCGGCATGGTCATGATTGCGCCGCAGATGGCCACGATGAAACCAGCGCCCGCCGACAACCTGACTTCACGGACAGGCACACTGTGGCCGGTCGGTGCGCCACGGCGATCAGGATCCGTGGTAAAGGAATACTGAGTCTTGGCGATACAGATCGGTAAATGACCGTAGCCGGCGTCTTCCCAGGCCTTGAGCTGATCGCGGACAGACTTGTCTGCCAGCACTTCGTCTGCCCGGTAGATGCGAGTTGCAATGGTTTCGATCTTCTTCATCAACGACATGCTGTCCGGGTACAGGGGCGCGAATTGAGCCTTACCCTTGTCGGCAACCTCCACCACACGCTCCGCCAGCTCCTTAGTACCTTCTGAACCGGAAGCCCAGTGCTTGCAGACGATTGCCTCTGAACCCTGTTCGGTCACATACGCTTTGACAGCCGCAATTTCCGCGTCGGTATCCAGGGTAAAGTGATTGATGGCAACGACAACCGGCACCCCGAACTGCTTGATGTTCTCGATATGTCTGCCCAGGTTTGCACAGCCGCTGCGTACGGCGTCCACGTTTTCCTCGTTCAGGTCATCCTTGGCCACACCACCGTTCATTTTCATGGCCCGAACCGTTGCCACCAGCACCACAGCCGATGGCGCTATGCCGGCTTTGCGGCACTTGATGTCAAGAAACTTTTCGGCGCCCAGGTCGGCACCGAAGCCGGCTTCGGTGACCACGTAGTCCGCCAGTTTCAGAGCCGTCCTGGTTGCAATGACCGAGTTACAGCCATGAGCGATGTTGGCAAAGGGTCCGCCGTGGACAAACGCCGGATTGTTTTCCAGTGTCTGGACCAGATTGGGTTGCATGGCGTCCTTGAGCAGTACAGTCATTGCACCATCTGCCTTGATGTCCCGACAATAGACAGGAGACTTGTCGCGACGGTAGGCAACGATGATGTCTCCCAGGCGCTTTTCCAGGTCCTTCAGATCATTGGCCAGACACAGAATGGCCATCACTTCAGAGGCGACGGTAATGTCAAATCCGGCCTCGCTGGGAAAACCGTTGGTGGCTCCACCCAGGCTCGCTGTGATCTGCCGCAACGCCCTGTCATTCATATCCATGACGCGTCGCCACACCACGCGACGAGAATCGATTTCGAGCGAATTGCCCCAGTAGATATGGTTGTCGATCATCGCCGACAGAAGATTGTGCGCCGATGTGATGGCGTGGAAGTCTCCGGTGAAATGCAGGTTCATGTCCTCCATCGGCACCACCTGTGCATAGCCACCACCGGCCGCGCCGCCCTTCATGCCGAAGCAGGGTCCCAGCGATGCTTCACGGATACAGATCATGGCCTTTTTGCCAATGGCATTGAGCCCGTCACCCAGACCCACGGTCGTGGTCGTCTTTCCCTCACCTGCAGGCGTGGGATTGATGGCCGTGACCAGAATCAGTTTTCCGTCTGGTTTATCCGCCTGTTGCTTGATGAACTCGGCGGAAACCTTGGCCTTATCGTGACCATAGGGCACCAGCGAGTTCTCATCGATGCCCAGTTTTTTGCCAATTTCCTGGATAGGTAGCTTGTGGGCTTCCCGCGCAATTTGAATATCGGTCTTGACTGCCATCGTGATGTGATCCCGGTGTGTGTTGTTTTATCTCAAGAACCCAGCGAATCGCCGACATTGATTCCCGCAGCCGCTGCCCACTCGACCGCACTCTGCTTGGCACCATTCGCTGGCTTGACTCGTTTGACGAGTATTCGCCCGCCGACACTCTGGACACTGAGGCCGGTGTCGGTAATCTCCATGACTCTGCCGGCTACGCCATCACCGCTGTCCAGCGAACAATCATAGACATTCAACTCTTCACCCTGATGAGTAGTCCAGGCACCAGGGGCCGGGTTGGTTCCGCGTATCAGGTTGTATACCTGTCTGACAGGCTTGAACCAGTCAATGTGTGCATGTTTCTTCGTGCATCGACGCTCATAGCTTGCCAACGACTCATCCTGCTCCATCCGTGGCGGTGATCCGGAACGGTACAGATCGCACACCTGTAATACCGAATCCACTGCAGAGGGGTAGATCTTCTTGAAGTAGAGATCGATGACCGTGTCATCAGGACCGATGGGGCAGTCCCATTGAAGCAGGATCTCTCCCTCATCCAGACCATCTGTCGGATAGAACCATGAGTAACCGGATTTTTCGCTGCCCATGATGATGGGCCAGTTGACAGCCGACGGGCCTCGATGCAGAGGCAGCAGCGAAGGATGGAAGCAGATCGATCCCTGCGCGGGCAGGTCCCGTGCGGACTCCGGCACGAAGACATTGACGAAAGCCATGATCATCAGGTCGGACTGATACGCAGCCAGTGTGTCGAGCGTCGACTGATCCTTGAAATGCGCCGGCTGGTGAACAGGAATGCCTTTCTCAAGTGCGAGTTCCTTGACCGGATCGACGGGTGCTCCATCACGATCCGGTTCGCAGTAAACGGCGACCACCTCATCGGTACCGGCCTCCAGCAGTTTCATCAGCACGTCCTTGCCGAATGCCTGCTGTCCCATCACGATCAATCGCATCGAAGTTCTCCTTGAAATGAATTGGCAGGCAAGGGTTCAGCGCTGCACGTCGCCAACGGCGCCGGAACTGATGACCTGTTCCAGATCATCGCCGCGGTAACCCAGTACCTGGCTCAGGATCTCCACCGTGTGTTCACCCAGCAGAGGCGAGCGCGTAACCTCGACCTCGCTGTCCGACAACTTGATCGGGCATCCGACACTGAGGTACTCACCACGTTCAGGATGGTCCACCCGAACCATCGTACCGGTTGCATACAACCCGTCATCTTCACTGATCTCTTTCATGGACAGTATGGGACCTACCGGAATGTCATGCGGATTGCAGATGTCCATGACTTCGAACTTGCTCTTCGTCATGGTCCACTGTTCGATGGTCTCGAAGATCTCATTGAGCTTGTCCAGTCGCTCTGGCGGTTTTGCATAGCCGGTCTCGGTCTTCCACTCAGGTTTGCCGATGACATCGCACACCTTTTCCCAGATAGCCGCCTGGATGATGAAATAGGTATAGGCATTGGGGTCCTGCTCCCAGCCCTTGCACTTGAGAATGCGCCCCGGCTGACCCCCACCTGAATCATTGCCGGCACGGGGTGTGGCATCGCCGAACGGAATGCCTTCACCGTACTGCGAGTATTCCTTCAATGGACCGGCAGCCAGTCGCTGCTGGTCACGCAGCTTGACTCGCGCCAGGTTGAGCACGCAGTCCTGCATGGCGCAGGACACCTTCTGGCCACGGCCACTTTTCTCACGTTGGAACAGGGCGGTCACGATACCCAGACACAGATGCAGACCGGTGCCCGAATCCCCGATCTGGGCGCCGGTCACCAGAGGCGGGCCATCGCGAAAGCCGGTCGTGGACGCCGAACCACCGGCGCATTGCGCAACATTTTCGTACACCTTGCAGTCTTCATACTTGCCAGGACCGAAGCCCTTGATGGAGGCCAGGATGATGCGCGGGTTGATCTGCTGGATACGCTCCCAGGAAAAACCCATGCGATCCAGTGCACCCGGTGCAAAATTCTCGACCAGCACATCGCACTCCTCGACCAGGCGGGTCAGTACCTGCTTGCCAGTCTCATTCTTGGAATTGAGCTCGATGGAACGCTTGTTGTGATTGAGCATGGTGAAGTACAGGCTGTCCGCGTCCGGTACATCCATCAGTTGCTTGCGCGTGGCATCACCGACACCGGGACGCTCCACCTTGATGACATCGGCGCCGAACCACCCCAGGATCTGGGTACACGTAGGACCGGACTGCACGTGTGTAAAGTCCAGTACCTTTATCCCTTCAAGTGCTTTCATGTAATGACTCAGACTCTGTTGCTTGAAATCAATTGTCGACCCGGAGAATTCCTGGAGAATCCGGGACAAGTGGAAAACTATTTCTTGACGACACTCTGTGGATTCAGATTGCCGATACGTCCACTTTCAGTACCCGAATTCTCATCGATCACCGCGTTGATCAGGGTAGGCTTGCCGGAGTCAAGCGCCTCATTGACAGCGCGTGTCAATTCATCGCGGTTACTGGCCTGCACACCCACACCACCGAATGCTTCCATCATCATGTCATAGCGTGCATTCTTGACGAAGACGGTGGGTGCCACGTCCGATCCACCGGTCGGATTGACATCAGTACCGCGATAGATTCCGTTGTTGTTGAATACGACGATGCACACGGGCAGGTCGTAGCGGCAGATGGTTTCCACCTCCATACCCGAGAATCCGAAGGCACTGTCGCCTTCCACGGCAAGCACCGGTTTGCCGGTTTCAATGGCCGCGGCTACGGCTGCCCCCATACCTATTCCCATGATGCCCCAGGTACCCACATCCAGTCGCTTGCGCGGCTGGTACATGTCGATGATGCTGCGGGCAAAATCAAGAGTATTTGCCCCCTCGTTGACCAGCATGATGTCCGGTCGCTGCTTGATGATGGTTTTCAATGCCCCCAGCGCAGTATGGAAATCCATGGGTTGCACGCTGGCCTCGAGCCTGGCCGCCATTTTCGACAGATTGGCATCGCGCTTGTCATTGAGGGCGCTGATCCACTCGGCGGGTGGCGCTGCCCAGCTTTCACCCATATCCCCCAGCAGAGCCGAGACACAAGAGGCGATATCCCCCACCAGTGGCGCCGCTATCTCGACGTTGCTGTCCATCTCGCGAGGCTCGATGTCTATCTGCACGAAGCGCTTGCTGCCCGGCTCTCCCCAGCTCTTGCCCTTGCCATGCGAGAGCAGCCAGTTCAGGCGGGCGCCGATCATGATCACCACGTCCGATTCCTTCAGCGCCAGCGACCGGGCTGCACCAGCCGATTGGGGGTGATCGTCGGGCAGCAGGCCCTTGGCCATACTCATCGGCAGATACGGTATGCCACTTTTTTCCACGAATGCGCGTAGTTCCGCATCAGCCTGCGCGTAGGCTGCACCTTTACCCAGGATGATCAGCGGGCGCTTTGCCTTGCTGATGACATCCAATGCACGGGCCACCGAATCCGCCGCCGGTATCTGGGCCGGTGCGGGATCGATGACCTTGACGATCGAGCGTGCGCCTTCAGCGGCATTCATGACCTGTCCAAACAGCTTGGCCGGCAGATCCAGGTAAACCCCTCCCGGTCGACCGGAGACAGCAGCGCGAATGGCGCGTGCCACACCGATACCGATATCCTCTGCGTGCAGAATTCGAAACGCCGCTTTGCACAATGGCTTGGCAATGGCAAGCTGGTCCATCTCCTCGTAATCCCCCTGCTGCAGATCGACGATCTCGCGTTCCGAGGAACCACTGATGAGGATCATCGGAAAGCAGTTGGTCGTGGCGTTGGCAAGCGCCGTCAATCCGTTGAGGAATCCGGGGGCCGATACCGTCAGGCACAAGCCTGGTTTCCTGGTCAGGTAGCCTGCGATGGCGGCGGCATTGCCCGCATGCTGCTCGTGCCGGAACGAGATGACGCGCATGCCGCTGGCCTGGGCGAGCCTGCCGAAATCGGTGATGGGAATGCCGGGCACTCCATAGATCGTGTTCAAACCGTTGGCCTGCAGGGCATCGATCAGCAGATGAAAACCATCGGTGAGCTCCGGCGCCTCTCCGCTCTCGCTGGCAGGCGTTTCATTGGCCTTGACGTTAGCCGACATGTTCCTCTCTCCATTTATCAGTGTGCTTACGCATCGACCTCAGCGCTTTTCCCTGTTGAGACGCGTGTCGAATGCAAGCCAGGTTTTGTGGATATGATCGTGCAATTTCATGGTGTGTTCGCGCACCAGCCTGGCGGCGAGGTCGCCTTGCCGGGTCTCGATGGCCTCGATAATGGCCATGTGATCCACCACCGAACGATTGATTCGGTCGCCCTCGCGCATGGCCCGGCGTCGCACGGCATACATGTGCTGCAACAGCCCGTCGGCCGTCTCCTTCAATAACGCGCAGCCGGACAATTCCAGTATTCGCTGGTGAAAGGCGATGTTTGCTTCGGAATACTCCTGGATGTCTGCACGCGATGAGTCATCACTGTGCATGACGCCCAGCTCGCGCAGGCCGGCTATTTCCTCATCACTGGCCACTTGCGTGACCAGTCGCGCCGCCATGCTCTCCAGTGCCGCCCACACCACCACCATCTCGAGCACTTCGTCGAGTGTCTTCGGCTTGACATAGACGCCCTTTCGCGGTTGTATATCGACAAAGCCTTCCTGCTCCAGCCTGGCCAGGGCTTCGCGAATGGGTGTACGTGAAATGCCAAGCTGTTCCGCCAGTTTGCGCTCATCCAGGCGCAGGTCGACGTTGGTACTGTAGATATCCATATCCATGATCGCGGTACGCAGCAAATCGTAGGTATGCGCCTTCAGGGAAAAGTTGGCCACCACGGGCTGCAGCCTGGAACTGATGGACGATGTGCTTTTGTCTGGCGTAATACTCATATTGCCCGATCGTTGACCGACTTGAGAATGCACAGGTACCGGTTCACTGGTGCCGAACTACACGGCAGAGGGAATCGTACCGACCCTTGGAATGTGGTATACCATACTCCTTATATCGGTGACGTCAATAGCCTGCCTGCGAAATCGAGCAAAGGTGTCACCGGTTTGAATTACACCGCCAATCTTGGCAGAGTAACCTCGATTCAAGAAACTCACAGGCAGGATCAAGGAGACGCATGTGCTTATTCGGGCCGGGGATTCCGTACTGTTGGTGATCGACATGCAGGAGCGACTGGTACCCGCCATGCAGTCACCTGCCAGGGCCCTCGGGAATGCAAGGCTGCTGCTCACTGCAGCCGGTGTCTGTCAGGTTCCCTGCCTGCTCACCGAACAGTACCCGACAGGCCTGGGGCCGACGGTAGCGGAAATTTCTTCCGCCGCCGTCGACTCTCCCATCATCGAAAAACTGCACTTCTCCTGCATGGAAGAGCCGGATTTTCAAACCGCCTTCATCCAGCTCGATCGCAGGCAGGCCATCATTGCGGGAATGGAAGCGCACGTCTGCGTGTTACAGACCGCCGCCAGCCTGATTGAAGCCGGTTTCGAGGTTTTCGTCGTCGCGGACGCGACCGCGTCCCGCACCAGTGAGAGTGAACTGGCCTGCCTGTCTCGTCTCACCGCGTCCGGTGCGCACGTGGTAACCACGGAAATGGTGATATTCGAATGGCTCGGCAAGGCCGGAACACCCGCGTTCAAAACGTTGCTGCCGCTGATAAAACAGTGACACAGGCGTGTTTGCCCTTATCATGACCACCTCATTTGCGACATCATCAGTTCCGTGCTGCCAGGTATTCCCGCACGATAACCCGACTGCACGGCTCCCGTTCACTTCCCTCACAGACCAATTCAATGAGAACCGGCTTCTATGAATATCCATGAATACCAGGCAAAGGCGTTGCTGAAGTCCTTTGGTGCCCCCGTCTCGGACGGTGTACCCATTCTGTCACCAGCTGACATCGACGCGGCCGTGGAGGCATTGCCCGGCCCTGTCTACGTCGTCAAGAGCCAGATTCATGCAGGTGGCCGTGGCAAGGGCACGTTCAAGGAGCTTCCCAGCGAAGCCAAGGGTGGTGTGCGTGTCTGCTTTTCAGCCGACGAGGCTCGCAACAATGCGCAGGAAATGCTCGGCAAGACGCTGGTCACCAAGCAGACCGGGCCTGCCGGAAAGCAGGTCAATCGCCTGTATCTCGAGGACGGTGCGGATATCGACAGAGAGCTTTACCTGTCCATCCTGGTGGACAGGGACAACAGCAAGATCTCCTTTGTCGCCTCGACCGAGGGAGGTATGGACATCGAGACAGTGGCCCACGACACGCCGGAAAAGATTCACACCATCGCGATAGATCCACTCAAGGGCATGGTCGACGATGACGTGTCACGACTCAACAGCGCATTCGAACTCGACGGCACGGCGGCAACGGACGGCAAGACATTGTTCCCGCTGTTGTACAAGGCATTTTACGACACCGACATGAGCCTGCTGGAAATCAATCCACTGGTGGTACTGAAGGACGGTCACCTGCGTGTTCTGGACGCCAAGGTGTCATTTGACAGCAATGCCCTGTTCCGCCATCCGGATATCATGGAACTACGCGATACGACCGAGGAAGACGCGAAGGAAATTGAAGCTTCGAAACATGACCTCGCCTATGTCGCGCTCGACGGAAACATTGGCTGCATGGTGAACGGCGCCGGCCTCGCC
>JABDKN010000055.1 GCA_013002205.1 Granulosicoccus sp. | reverse complement strand
GGGTTTGAACGCTTCAGAAATGACCGTGTTCAAACCGACGAAATCAAACGTGCGCTTCATTGAGGCGGCTCCAGACAGAAAGTGATACCGGGTGTATCCCGGAATTCCAGTTGACGTTAGCATCTCACCGCAACTGCCATAACCAACCAGTTCTCAGAAGTCCTGCATTGAGTGCGGCAGACGGTTAAAAAAAGCTGCAAAGTCAGAACTTTGACGCGTTATGACGTCAATTTCGCCCGGCTTGCGCACTAAAACCGTGGCCGAATTGATGAATCAATCCTCCTGAGCAACTACAGAACGAGAGCCGCCTGAGACACACCGAAACCACACTCGATGGCCTCGGCAATGTCCTGTCGCAATCGCTCTCGGCGCCTGCGGGACTCGGTAACACTGTTCGCTCCAAGAACCGTGGCCGGGTCCTCCGTGACAGTGAACGCGAACTGCCGGCCAGTCTCGGGCATTGACATCGAGCGCCAGTTGCCGGTTTCCTGCTGGATATCGACAGAGTAACCCAGCACTGCCTGCGCAGCAGTGGCACCCAGGGCAATGACCAGTCTCGGCTTGACCAGCGCTATTTCCTGCAGCAGCCATGATCGACAGTGATCGATATCATGCGCTGTGGGAAACTGCGGTATGCGTCGCCTGCCCCGGACAGTGTATTTGAAATGCTTCACAGCATGGGTGAAGTAGACCTCGTCTTCATCAACCCGGAGTTCCTGCAGGATTGATCGCAGCAGTTTGCCGGTCTGGCCGACGAATGGTCGCCCACGGACGTCATCGATGTCCCCAGGCTGCTCACCGACCAGCATGATGCGTGCGTCGACATCGCCTTGACCAAAAACGAGCTGTGTAGCATCGCAGGCATGTGGACAACGGTCGCAGTTACGTGCGGCACGTCGCAACTGGTCCAGTGATGTGATGTTCACATGTTCACCGGATTGCGCGGAAATCACCGACAGTGGTACCGGAAAACCAGAGTCCATTGCATACCTCCTGGCAGACTGTTGCCGGTCCTGCGGATCTGCGCAGACGACGGGCGGCCCGAATACCAGTTCTGATCGATTCCAGTGCGCACAACCTTCCGGTGTATAGATTGACCAGTGAATCGCAGAATATCGCTGTCGAAAATACTCGCAGGAATGACGCAGAATATGATGCTTCGGTTCGAACCACGCACTGTAATGCTCCCGCTCACTCCCCGGTGTCCTGCGAAACTGAACCGTGGTGATCATCCTCTGCCTGTCGCCTTCTACCGATTTGCGCAGGGTATCGAGAAATTTGATATCTGCATCTGTCGCCATCTCAAGCAGGTCGTGTTCACCGTGCGTCAAGCGCCACAGCACTCGATACAACACGGCGAACCGCCCGGATTCCCGGTGACAGACAACCGTTTCGGCAAGCGGCAGAAAGGACCTCGGCACACGTATGTCTGCACATGCGTCGTCGGCTGTCGAGTCGGCCTCCGCACTCCCGGCATACAGGCCGGCCAGCTGCGTCGACACCTGCCAGCTCACCTGCTCAGGGCCCACTCCCCTGACGAGCAGTCGACGTGCCTGCCTGCGCCAGCCGGCAAAGTCGGCCGGATGCTGAAGCGTTGGTGTTTCCATGTCAGACACCCTCCACCTTTTACCTTCCGGCGAACAGCTGCGACGCAGGTCCGTCAATACTTAAGAGCTCAACGCAGGAGTCGTGCGATTCCCGACGTGTGCATACCTGTTCATATGCACAGTATACGAGACACAGGAAATGATCGCAATCATTGCGAACCGAACCACAGATTCGGGCCTGAACGGCATGCGCTGGACTCAACAGGTTAGATAAGAGTGCCGCGCAAGCTGAGTTAGCACGCTTTGTGGTGGGCAGACAGGCGATTGCTGAAAAGCCGCCACTGCCCTAGTTACCTTGTCTGAATTCGACCCCTGCAGAGATGCACGAATTGCAGTTCTTACGCATGTAAGGGCACCGTTGTGCGTGCTCGATGCGGAAAGTCTCAGGGTTCGGTGGGCAAACCAGTCCTGTCTGCAAATCTGGGACATCGACTCGCAAATGGAATTGTGTGAACGACCACTCGATCCCGGCATGGCAGAGACGCTTCGCCAGGCAGTCACGCGGTTGCAAGCGGATCGCCTTGGCAACGACATCAGCCCCACGCAGCCCAGGACGATGTTTACGGACCACCCGTCAAGAACGGCCGGGCTGTCCGTATCCGTCTTCCCGATGGAAGACGGCAAACAAGCCCTGTTGGTGGAAGTACTGCATGCAGGCCAGGATGCCGGTTCAGACAGGGTGCACGGCGCCACGGCATTGCAGCTTACTCCTGCCATGATCAGTCTCTACGATGCGGATCACGAGCTGATCTACTGCAATCCCGCCGCACGCGAAACGTTGCCGGATCGATGTACGAACCTGCGCCAGCGCCTGGTCAGTGAGACGGACATGGGCACGATTCTGGACGCCCTGGATTCCTCCGACAGCTACGATGTCGAGCTGGAGGTCAACACTGTGGACGGTGCACGCTGGCACCAGATGAATTTCCGGCGAAGCGTGATCGCGCCGGGCGGTCATTCGTCAATGCTCGTCAGCGCACAGGATGCAACCGAGGCCCGACGCGCCCGGCAGCTTGCCCATGAACTGGCCTTTACCGATTCGCTGACCGGTTTGCCCAACAGAGCAGCGCTGGGCCTGTACCTCGAAGAGCTGCTTGACGCCGAAGGCAGCGACAGGCCTGAGTTCAGTCTTCTGTTTCTGGACCTCGATCGTTTCAAGATCATCAACGATTCGATGGGTCATGCCATTGGCGACCAGCTGCTGATGGAAGTGGCACAACGGCTGAAAAATACGGTCGGCGGCAATGGTCTGGTCTGTCGTCTGGGTGGTGACGAGTTCGTGCTGATCATCAACCGGTTTACCGCCACTGCGAAGCTGGCGAGGGTTGCCGAAGGGATACTGCACGTCATGGCAGAGCCGGTGGTGCTCAATGGACAGAAGTTACGCACCCTGCCCAGTATCGGGATCAGCCGTCATCCTGCAGACGGTGAGCACGCTTCCGAATTGATAGAACATGCCGATGAAGCCATGTACCTGGCAAAGTCCCGGCAAAGCGGCTACTGCTTCTTTGACAGCAAGATGACCGCAAGACTCAATGAGAAGGTCAAGGATCGGCTGGGACTGGAAAATGACCTGGTATTTGCGGTGCAGAACAATGAATTCGAGTTGTATTATCAGCCCAAGATCTGCAGTAGAACACTGGCCATCAGCGGGGTGGAAGCACTGATTCGCTGGAATCATCCGACACGCGGCCAGGTGGCACCTGACAATTTCATATCAATTGCCGAAGAGACCGGCCAGATCCTGGAACTGGGAAACTGGGTTCTGGATGCAGCCATGAAGCAGCAACGCCAATGGCAGGATGCGGGACTGATCGTTCCGGTTTCCATCAATATATCGGCTCGCCAGTTCTACGCGGATGATCTGCTGTTGAATGTTTCTGAGTGCCTGCTCCGAAATGGCTGTGATCCGGCCAGGATAGAACTGGAACTGACCGAATCCATGTTGCTTGGCGATGCCGAAGCGGTACACCAGACACTGCACCAGTTGAGCAGTATGGGTATCAAGCTGGCTCTGGATGACTTCGGGACAGGGTTTTCAAACCTGGCATACCTGCAGAAATATCCACTGGACATTCTCAAGATCGATCGCGCGTTTCTGGCGGACCAGACACGCTCGATGCTGATGGGAACCATCCTCGAAATGGGCAAGGTACTCGGGCTCTGCGTGGTTGCCGAAGGTGTGGAGACGGCCGCACAGGTCGACTGGCTGATCGGGCGGGGTTGCGATCAGATGCAGGGCTATTATTTCAGTCGCCCCCTGCCGGCCGCCGATGCCACGCGCTATCTGGTCGAAAAGCTGGCCGACGGGCATCTGGATGAGAAGGCTGCCTGACGGATCGACTGCACGGCCGGCACATGAGCTATTCGGTCGGTTTGGTTACCACCGCCTCACGTCCGGACAGGAACTCGCCAAAGACCTTCCAGGACTCCACGTGATCAGACAGGATTTTCACCACCAGCAGAATCGGGACAGCCATCAGAGCACCGCCAATGCCCCACAGCCAGCCCCAGATCACCACGGCCAGGAACACTGCCACGATGTTCAGTTGCAGACGCCGCCCGACGATGGCAGGGGTGACAAAATTGCCTTCGATGGTCGTGCAGGTAAAATAGATAAGAGGTGCAAGCATGGCAGCCGGTAACGTGGGCGCAGTACCCAGCGAGACGATAGTGAGCAGGCCGACACCCACCAGCGCCCCGGCAAAGGGTAGAAAATTCAGCAATGCCGCCATGACTCCCCACAACACGGGGTTGGGTGTTCCGGTCAGGAACAACAGGAGCATGATCACCACGCCCAGGCCTACGTTGATCAGTGCCACCGTCAGCAAGTAGCGCGAGACACTACGCTCAACGCTGTAGGCAACCCCCAATGCGCGTTTCTTGTCTTCCAGGCGCGGCATCACCGAGACCAGCTTTTCATGGAAAAGCGTTCCGGAGGCCAGCATGAACAGTGACAGCACAAACGCCAGCATCACGGTCGTGAGCCCGTTGGCAACCGTCGATGCTGTCGATGAAATGATACCGGGCTGTTCGATCACTACCCGCTCGGGTTGATCATCTCCGGCTGCCATCTTCTCCACCTGCTTACCCGCCTCACTGATGGCTTCGACCGACTCCTTGTAGGGCAGCAGCTTGAACTCCAGTGAGCGCGTTATCCGGGGGATGGACTCGATCATTTCCGTCAGCGGATTCGCCAGCACGTAACCCAGGGAACTGATGAATCCACCTACCGTGACAACCAGTAATACCGCGGAGACCGGGGCGGGTACTTTTCGCCTGGACAGCTGGCGGACTACCGGGGCCATCGTCAGGGTAATCAACACCCCCAAGGCCATCGGCATCAGCAGGTCCTTGGCGAAGTAACAGATGCAACCAATGACCAGAATCAGGTGAATGAACAGGATTCGACGGATTGCATTCAGTACATCGGGTGTCGCCGGAGTGCGCTCGGGGTTGTCCATGACAGATCGGCGATTACCAGTGAATTTGCGTTAATCGGAAAACGTGCGCGCACAGTGGAAAGCGATGGTCAACGGTGACAATCAGCTCCACCACTTGCTGGCTGCGGTATTTACTTCGGCTGCGTGAAAACGGGCTGCCCGCTGGCTCGGCGGCAACGGCTCGGTGTAGAAAAACGAGGGCAATTCATCGTCGGTTTCGGAAAACCCCGCGGCGAGATTGAATTCATTCTCCAGCCTCAGTGTGTCCCGTCCAAGTTGCCTGAAAAAGCTAACCGGTAATTGCACACCATGTGCATCATTGATGGCCTGGACGATGAAGTCGAGCTGTTCGTTGGTCACCGATCGTCCGAAGACGCACAACCCCAGAGAGTCTACCGCGGCACACATCACCTGGATGTCAAGGCTCACGGTAACCAGTTCCTCGGCAGTCTTGCCCTGGCAGTCATACGAGGGCAGATTTCCGGCTGTATGGTCCGCCCCCTGCGCCGTCATCATCATCGTCAGGCCGGTGACCTCGATGACGCGCGGATCATAGGCACTGATGGCCTGCCGTTTAATGACCGGCACGCGCTTGACGCCCAGCGCTGTACCGACCCGGGCAGTGCCCTGTGCATGGAATTTGCCCTCCTGGGAACCCTGGCGCATACCATCGAGCACCGATTGCATGAATTGCACATCACCAAAGCGGCCGATGCCGGCATCCATCAGCACACCGATGGTGCCCCCGAGTTCGATGGTATCGATTCCCAGATCATTCGCTTGGTAATTGAGCCGCGCCAGGTCATCGGGATCCTCAAGTCCGCAATTGGTGCCCAACAGGCCGATCGTCTCGTATTCCACGGGTGAGACCACTTCCCTGCCATCCTCGTCGGCGTACACATTGCTGCATTGAATGATGCAGCCAGGCATGCAGGCGTGTGTCTGTACCCCGCCGCGCGCCAGATTCTGCTCGCGCAGATAATCCCCGCCCAGTCTGAATGGTCCGCTCTCCGTATCGATTGACTGTCCTGCCGTGAAGTTGCGCACCGGAATGCCGCCCACGTGATTCGTGTAGTCGGCAACCATGGCTGTACCCGTCTTCTGAAATGCCTGGATGGCAGGCTCCGCATCCAGCATCTTGCGGTATTCCTTGACAGCACCCATGACTTTCCTGCGTTCATGCAGTGGGGGCATCCGATCCAGGTCGACAATGATGGCCTTGACTTTCTTGGAACCCATTACCGCACCTACGCCACCACGTGCGGCGAGCCGCGAAGGTCGCAGATCGACGTCGCTGAAGGCTATACCGGCCAGTAGACCCTGATACTCACCTACTGGTCCGCAAATGGCGAGACTGACCTTCCTGCCAAAGCGTTCGTGCAGTTTTTCGGCAGTTTCGAAATTGCCCATACCCAGGTATTCCCGTGCATCGAGAAAGTCGATCTCGCCACCTTTCCTGAAATGCAGCATGATCCATTCGTCCGCCTTGCCCTCCAGTGTCAGACCGGCAATTTTCAATTGTCCCAACGCAAACGCAAAGGTGCCACCGCCGTTGGCTTCCTTGATGCCCAGCGTCAGCGGACTCTTGCAACCTACACTGACGCGATTAGCATTGGAAAAATTGGTACCGGCGAAAGGGCCGGCGGAAAAAATCAGCGGATTGTCTCCAGACAGTGGGTCAACAGATCCCAGTTGTCGCTCTGTCATCGTCCTGGCGATCAGGTATCGGCCGGCGCGAACGATTGCCTCACCTTCCAGGTTTTCGGTCCTGACAGTGTGTCCAGGCAGATCGATGTGATGGTAGTGGCGCATGTAGCTGGTGGGTACTGTAGCTGGAACAACACGGATTTTAACGTTAATGACGCTAAAACGATATGACTGCCTGTCCGCTACGGCGACGCATCGTCGTTGACCAGGCTGTCCACCAGCTCGATCCAGTGAACCACTGCGCGTCCGCTGCCAGTCTGGATATGCAACTGGCAGCCAATGTTGGCCGTGGCAATGATATCGGGCTGCCCCGCCGTCAGGTTCTCGATTTTCCTGGTGCGCAATTGCTGGCTGAGCTCCGGCTGGAATATGGAGTAGGTACCGGCGGATCCGCAGCAGCTATAAGCGTCCGCAACCTGCGTCAGCATGAAGCCGAATCTGCCGAGCAGCGTCTCGGTGACCAGTGGCAGCTTCTGCCCGTGCTGCAGGGTACACGGCGCATGGAAGGCAATCCGGCCCATCGCCGATGCGCGTGCGCGATAGCGCGACAGGTCCTCCTGCTGCAATACCTCGACCAGAACTTCGACGATGTCCTTGCACAGCGAACTGACTCTGCGAGCCTTGTCCGCGTAGTCGGGATCGTCAGCCAGAACCTGTGCGTAATCCTTGACCATCACACCACAACCGCTGGCGGTGGTAATGATGGCCTCGCATCCCGATTCGATCGATGGCCACCAGGTATCGATGTTACGACGCATGAAGTCTTTCGCCTGTGCCTGTTCGTTGAGGTGATAATGGACGGCTCCACAGCACCCGCTGCGCTCGGCAGTTTTCAGTGAGATCCCAAACGCGGCCAGTACCCGAGCCGCACTGACATTGGTCGCCGGTGTCATGGAGGGCTGCACGCAACCGTCCAGGACCAGCATCTGCCTGTGCATCTCCTGTTGGGGGCGCGCCCCGGGTAGCTGCCCGGGTAGCTGCCTGGGTAGCTGCCTGGGAGGCACGCTACCGGCCAGCCTGCCTGGCAACAGTGGTCGCAGTGCCTGGCCAAGGCGGACCAGCGGCCCGATACGTCTCGCGTACGGCAATACATTAAGAACAGCCTTACGCATCCAGTAGTCGCGCCCACTGCGAGGCAGTTGCTCCTCGACCAGGTCACGACCAAGATCCAGCAGATGCCCGTACTGAACACCCGATGGACACGTGGTTTCGCAACTCCTGCAGGTCAGGCATCGGTCCAGGTGGGTGCGGGTACTGGCCGAGGGCGCATGGCCCTCCACTACCTGCTTTATCAGGTAGATGCGGCCGCGTGGGCTGTCCAGCTCATTACCCAGCAAATTGTAGGTCGGGCAAGTTGCCAGACAGAAGCCGCAGTGCACACACTTACGCAGGATCTTCTCAGCCGCCGCAGCCCGGGAATCATCGGCCAGCGCTGGAGCGATAGTGGTTTGCATGGCTCAGGTGCTCCCGGCTGTCGGGTAACTCTGCCCGGCATCGAGTTCCGGGTGGAATCTGCCGCGATTGAATAGACGCTCTCTGTCGAAGCTGTCCCTGATTCTGGACTGCAATCGCAGCATGGCCCCTTCAAGTGGCTGGAACGCCGGCTCACCCGCTGGCCCTTCATCGTAGCGGATGGCATGCCCACCGGCGCTCCGAGCCGCCTGGAACACCTCATCGGCACTCTGACGTGTCTTGACCCATCGTTGTGCACCGGCCCATTCATGCAGCCACTCGCCTTGCAGCGCCAGTTCAGGTGCATGGTCGGCCACGGAGATTCGCCACAGGGTCTGACCTTCACTGCGATCCAGGAAGTAGTGGTGCGACTGATCCCGCACGGACTGCCAAATACCGGCATCCTCCGTATCTGGCGCCTCACCACCGAGCTCACGTGCCGCCGCACGCACTGATGCTTCGCTGCCGCTGAGCCGCAGGTAACGCCGGTTGTCGAGCAACATCGCACCCGATAGCGGCCATGGCTGACGCAGCAGGCTGATGAACGATTGTGTGTCCTCTGCGTTGGCATCCTGAACCAGGGTCATCTCCGCTTCCGGCCGGGGAAGTACTTTCATGGACACATCGAGCAGCACACCCAGGGTCCCCCAGGCTCCCACCTGCAGTCTCGAGACATCGTACCCCGCAACGTTTTTCATGACTTCGCCACCGAAAGACAGATCCTGCCCCTGCCCGTTGATGATCCGCGTGCCCAGCACGTAGTCACGTGCTGAGCCGTTGAAGGGTCTGCGTGGTCCTGACATCCCGCAGGCCAGCACACCACCGATGGTGCTGCCAGGAAACTCCGGCGGCTCGAACGCCAGCATCTGACCGGCATCGTCCAGCACCTGGTTCAACCGTTGCAATGGCGTTCCGGCACGCACACTGACAACCAGTTCGGTGGGCTCGTAGGAGATGATGCCAGTATGGGACAGGGTTGAGAATGCCTGGTCAGTCGCATCGGCGGAAATCCGGTTACCCAGTCGCTTCTTGCTATCGCCACCAGTGATGCGCAGCACCACAGCCGAACTGGCCGCCTGCCGTACGGTGTCGATCAGGCCAGCACTCTCATCACTATCGTTCACGAATCACCGTTAGTATTCAGAATCGTTCCAGTTCGGGAAATGGCAGTTCGCCATGATGCACGTGCATGGCACCGAATTCGGCACAGCGCTGCAGCGTCGGGACCGCCTTGCCGGGGTTGAGCAGGCCATCAGGATCAAAGGCTGCCTTCACGGCGTGGAACTGTGTCAGTGTAGCCGCATCGAACTGCACACACATCTCGTTGATCTTTTCCAGCCCGACACCGTGCTCACCTGTGACGGTGCCCCCGACTTCGACACATAATTGCAGAATGCGACTGCCCAGCTCCTCGGTTCGGTGAAGCTCTCCGGGCTTGCCCGCATCGAACATGATCAGTGGATGCAGATTACCGTCACCCGCGTGGAAGACGTTGGCGATGGGCAGACCGTACTCGGAAGACAATTGCTCCATACGCTGCAATACATGCGACAACTGCCTGCGGGGAATGGTCCCATCGATACAATAATAGTCAGGAGCCAGCCGCCCCACTGCCGGGAATGCCGACTTCCGGCCTTTCCACAACAGCAGACGCTCCTCTTCGCTTTGCGCCACGTGCAGGCTCGCTGCACGGGCTCCGCTGAAGACGTCGGACACCTGCTGAATCTGGGAAACGACTTCCTCCTCGGTGCCATCGAGCTCGCACAGCAGCAAGGCTGCCGCATCGGTCGGATAACCACACTGTGCAAAAGCATCGGCAGCGATGATGGCAGGCTTGTCCATCAACTCGAGTCCCGCAGGAATGATCCCGGCGGCGATCACCCGCCCGACGGCATCACCAGCAGCCTCGACACTGTCAAAGGCCGCCATGAGAAGCCTGGCTACCGGCGGCACCGGCAGCAGCTTGACAATTACCTCCACCACCACGGCAAGCATGCCCTCTGATCCCGTGATCAATGCCAGCAGATCGTATCCGGCACTGTCATGACCCTCAGAGCCCAGGGTAATCAGGTCACCGTCGATGGTGACCACGGTCACCGACAATACGTTGTGCACGGTCAGGCCGTATTTAAGGCAATGCACGCCGCCCGCGTTCTCGGCCACATTTCCTCCGATGGTACAGGCAATCTGCGAGGATGGATCAGGTGCGTAGTACAGGCCGTGCGGTCGCGCCGCATCGGAAATAGCCAGATTTCGTACACCTGGCTGTACGCGGGCAAAACCCCGGGAAGGATCCAGTTCCAGAATGCGGTTGAACTTGGCAAGACCGAGCAACACACCGTCTTCATGCGGTAGTGCACCCCCGGACAGGCCAGTACCGGCACCGCGCGCCACGACAGGGACCGAGTGATCACGTGCCCAGCGCATGATCTGCTGTACCTGCTCGATGGTCTCAGGCAGGACCACGAGTAATGGCGTGGCCTTCAGTGCAGTCAGGCCGTCGGACTCATAGGGGCGCAATTCTTCCTCACTGGACAGCACTGCATCGTCGGGTAGCAGGCGACGCAGCTCCACGGCATATCGACGGCGCTGTGCCAGTCTGCGAGCACGTACATCCTCATCTGGTGGCTCGTCGACAGGCAAGTGTTCATGAGGTGCGGATTCGGCCGACGTGGCAGCGACAGGTTCAGCTGACATCAGAGCATTCCTATAAGATCAGGCAACAAGAATACAGTACGTGAGCGGTTGCGTTTACGCTCCTGGTGGGGAACTGAGAAAGAAATACCGATACCTACCTGCACAGGCGCTTCGCGGAGCACCGGTCAGTTACCGGGCAACCAGGACAGCCCACAACGTAATTTGACTACACGATGAAACTGCACGATCACCAGCAACTTACCAGCGGCTCGTATGGCCCTGGTGCATATTCTGGTGCCGAGTGCGATAGAATACGTTCAACGACCGTTGCCATGCCGATCACGGGCACTGCAAGATCAGCGTGTAGATAAATTACCTTTTACTCAAATTTTCAACCGCGGCAATAGACGATGAGACGCAAACGCGACGCTAAAATCATTGGGACCCTGGGGCCATCGAGCAATGACCGCGACACGATAATGAAGCTGTTCGATGCCGGAATAGATGTGTTCCGCCTGAATTTCAGTCACGGATCGCATGAGGATCATGCGCGCACCCATGGCATCATCCGTGATATCGAGAAAGAGCGCGGCAGGCCCATCGGCATCATGGCGGACCTGCAAGGTCCGAAACTGCGGGTCGGCGCCTTTGCCAATGGCAAGGAAATGCTGGTGCCCGGTGCCAGGTTCACGCTTGACCAGGACCCGACGCCCGGTGATGCCACGCGCGCGCCACTGCTGCACCCCGAAATCTTCGCAGCACTGACCGTTGGTGCACAACTGCTCATCAATGACGGCAAGATTCGCCTCAAAGTGCTCGAGTTCACCGAAACCACGGCTCTGACCGAAGTCATGGTCGGTGGTGAAATCAGCGGCAACAAGGGCGTGAATGTTCCCGACCTCTATCTGCCGATCTCCCCCCTGACAAAGAAAGATCGCCGCGATCTCGACTATGCCCTGTCCCTGGGTGTCGACTGGATTGCCATCTCCTTTGTACAGCGTGGTGAGGACATGACCGAACTGCGCAATCTGGTGGGCAACAAGGCGGCTATCATGGCGAAGCTGGAAAAACCAGGCGCCATCGAACACCTGTCCGATATCGTCACACTGAGCGACGGTGTCATGGTTGCCCGTGGCGACCTCGGGGTCGAGATGCCGCAGGAAAAAGTGCCGGTGGTACAGAAGAAGATACTGCGCAGGGCCCGCCAGGAAGGCAAGCCGGTGGTCGTCGCCACGCAGATGCTCGAATCGATGATCCATTCTCCGGTCCCGACACGCGCAGAGAGTTCGGACGTAGCGACGGCCGTCTACGACGGTGCCGATGCGGTCATGCTGTCTGCCGAGACCGCAGCGGGGAGTTTTCCTGTAGAGGCTGCCACGGCGATGAACCGCATCATCATCGAAGTGGAACGCGATCCGTACTATCGCAAATCCATCGACGCCGCCATGCCCACGCCAGGGGATACCGTAGCCGACGCCATCAGTTCCTCGCTTCGCCATGTGGCCACGGTCATGCCGCTGGCAGCGACTTTCACCTACACTGAATCCGGATTCTCCAGCTTCCGTGCTGCGCGTGAGCGTCCTGAAGCGCCCGTTATCGGCTGCACGCCGAACGAAGAGACTGCTCGTCGCCTGGCGCTGGTCTGGGGCGTCCACGCCGTCATCCACCAGGTCATGAACAGTATCGATGAAATGGTCTACCACGCCATCAACATCACACTCTCGGAAGGTTTTGGCGAGATGGGAGAGATCATCGCCATAACCGCCGGCATGCCGTTCGGCAGGACAGGTACCACCAATATGCTGCGGCTGACGCGACTGAAGGAATTGCCTGATACGGGCGACTTCCACGAACGATGAGTCAGCCGAAGAGCTGGAATTCGGCCGTCCATGGCAAACGGTGGAACTCGGCAATTGTTAAAGATCGAGTACGCGTGGACTGGTAAGCATTTTCGCTCTCCGCTATGCTGCAGAATTGATGTAACGACGCAACACTGAGCACATCACTGTGAAATCGCGGATACGGATTGTAGCGACCTGCCTGACCCTGTCGTCCTGCCTTGTCACTCTGGCACCGTTTACCCCATCCATCGCCCAGGGTCTGAATTCAGGGAGCGCGGAGGACGCCTCCCCGGCGGGCCCTGTGGCAGCGGACAATCGCAACAGGCCGCTGGCAGCCTATACCATTATCTCGCGAGACATCGTCGTCAAGTCTGGCGACACGATCGGTTCGATTGCCGCACGGGAGTTGGGCAGAACCGGCTTCGCTCCGCAGCTGGCCGAATTCAACGGGCTTCTGGCAAATGCGACACTGATTCCCGGCAATATCTTCAGGCTCCCGATTCATGCGCCCACCCGCGGCGAATTTGCAACCGTAGTATTCGCCAAGGGTCATGTCACCGCTACGCGGGTCGACGATCCGGCACCGGCTGCAACGGTCGCCGCCGTGTCAGTGTCGGCGCTCGCCACCGAACCTGCCTATACCATCATCGAACTCAAACGCAATTCAGAGATCCTCTATGGCGATACGATCACCACCGGCTCTGACGGCTACCTGAGCATCGAGTTCTCTTCCGGTGCAGTGATCAATCTGCAGCCTGACACCGAAGCCACACTGTCCCGATTAAATTGCCTGCCAGTGGATGACAGTTGCGTCATCGAAATCAAGACGCATAAAGGCAAGGTAAGCTCGGATGTGGAAGTTCGAGACAATCAGCCGGTGGACTTTCGCATCAACACGCCCTACGCCTCAGCCGCTGTTCGTGGCACGGTATTCGACGTGGATGCAGCCAATGACCTGCGAGTGGGAGTTACTGAAGGCATCGTCGATCTGTCCGCTCAAGGGCAAAACGTTGGCATCAACAGCGGATTCGGCTCAGTTGTCGAACCCGGGCAGCCGCCCAGTGAACCGATAGAGTTGCTGCCGCATCCTGTGTTCAAACGCATCCCGGCCCGTGTGGCACCTGGCGATGCGGTTACCTGGTGGCCTTTTTCGAGTGCAGCCGCGTATGGCGCCCTGCTGTCCAATGACGAGTCCGGAATCGAATCCCTGGCCAGCTATGAAATCGACGCCAACGAGATCGGATTTACAGAGGTTGCACCGGGGGACTATTTCCTGTTGCTGCGAGCGATCGATGAAAACGGCCTGCAGGGATTCATCTCGAACACCCGAATCACCATTGCAGAAATCGACAGCGCGGTGGCACCGGTGAACACAAGTGTCGCCAGACAGGGAGGGGATTTTCTGGTGACTGTTCTCGATCCACCCGCCAATGCCGCTGGTTTCGAAATCCAGATTGCAGACAGCGAGAGTTTCGAGGATCCCCTGAGTGTCGATGTCAATACCACCGGGTCGGCAGTTTTCAGGCTGGACACTGACCGGGTTTTCACGCGCGCCCGGGTCCTGCTCGACCTGTACACCGTGTCAGCCTATGGACGTGTCGCCAGCAGTGACGACTAGCCGGCATGAGCACCGCAGGGCTTAGAGGAATTTGAAATCGATCGCGCGCCTGGCGCGGGCAAGTTGTTCCAGCATGCGATCACCACCTCTGACTGCAACGCCGACTGCCAGCACATCCAGCACCACCATCTGCCCCAGGCGGGATTTGACCGGCGAGAAGATATCACTGTCTTCATTGACATCGACGGTCAACGCTACATCGCAGCATTGCGCCAGGGGGGAACGGGTGGCCGTCACTGAGATGACCCTGGCTTGCGCCTTGCGAGCGATCTCCACACTTTTCAGGATATCGCTGCTGCGCCCGGAGTGCGAAATGGCGATGACCAGGGCATCCTTGTCAAGCAACGCGGCTGCGGCCGCCTGTATGTGTGGATCAGAATACGCGATTGCAGGCTTGCCAAGACGAAAGAATTTCAACTGCGCGTCCTCGGCAACCACTGCCGAACCACCCGAGCCATACAGTTCGACACGCTTGCAGTCTTCGTAAAGCCTGATGGCCTCGTCCAGTGCCGCCTCGTTGATCTGGTTACGAATCTGTACCAACGAGGCAATGGCACCATCAAGCAGCTTGTTAGCCAGTTCCTTGCTGGAATCATTGACCGTCACATCCTGGTAGAAAAAGGTACCACGACGCGCCAGATCCTGTGCCAGCTTCAACTTGAATTGCTGAAAACCCACGCAATCCAGTGCCCGACAGAAGCGGATTACCGTCGGTTCGCTCACAGCAGCGCGGGTGGCAATCGCCTGTATCGAGGACTGCACGCTCTCATCCGGATCGGCCAGAACCACATCGGCCACCTTCTGCTCTGATTTTCGCAGTGTATCCCTGGCCGCCTTGATCTTGGCCAGCATCAAGGACTCCAGTAAATGGACGCCTGGCCGGGTTTTTCGGTCAACAATCCGACAACCGGCGCCTGTCCGGCCAAGTAGGTATGTCCGCCACTGGCTTCCAATGCATCGACCAGCACAGAGCGTTTGTTGTCTCCGGTGATGTGCAGGAAGCGATGTCGCGCATTCAGCAGGCAGGAGCGAGTCAGGGTGATGCGCGCCTGAGTAACCGATGGCGGATGCATGAAGGCCACCATCGCCGGGTTGTCCAGCGCCATGGCAGCGCCGAGTTCGTCCGCTGGCGCATCCGGAAACAGTGACGCGGTGTGCCCGTCGCCGCCCATCCCAAGCATCACCACGCTGAATGGCTGCTGCATGGCTGCCAGATCGGTGCTCACCTGGCGCAGCGCCTGATCCTCACTCAGACCTTCCCGATACAGAGACACGAACCGCGCGGCGGCCGCGTTGTTCGTCAACAGGGTATTCCTGACCAGCGATTCGTTACTGTCAGGATGACCAGGTGGTACCCAGCGTTCATCTGCCAGAGTTACGCTGATGCGTGACCAGTCCAGGTCGATGCCTGACAGGTACTTCAACACGGGTGCGGGGGTACTGCCTCCCGATACCACCAGCGAAGCCAGTTGTCCACCGTCCAGGGCCTGACCAAGTCGCTTGCCAACCGCTCTGCCCAGACTCTCTGCCAGCAGTGTTGCATCGGCCTCCTCATGCCAGTGCAAGCCATACTCCGTCACCAGTTGCTGTGCCATTTCAATCCTCGTTCCAGCGCAAGCCATCCTTGCTGATCAATGCATTGGCGGCCCCCGGTCCCCAGGTACCCGCCGTGTAGTTCTTGGGAGTGTACTGGTACTGCTCCCAGGCCGCGCGAATCGGATCGATCCACGCCCATGCCGCTGCCACTTCGTCGCGGCGCATGAACAGGGTCTGGTTGCCTCGAATCAGGTCCAGCAGCAGTCGCTCGTAGGCGATCATCCTGCGCTTCTGGAACACATCGTTGAAATCCAGATTCAGGTAAACCGGCTGTAACTGAATGTCATCTCCCCAGGCTTTCACGTAGATGCGCATGCGGATGCTCTCTTCCGGCTGCAGTCGAATGATGAGCTGGTTGGGTGTACTGAATCCATCCGCCGTGGGAAAGATGGAATGCGGTACTTTCTTGAAATTGATGACGATCTCTGTCGTCTTGCTTTCCATGCGTTTGCCTGTGCGCAGGAAAAAGGGCACACCCTCCCAGCGCCAGGAAGCGATTTCCGCGCGCAGCGCAACGAAGGTTTCGGTGGTACTGTCGTTGGGTATGTCCTCGTTATCCAGGTAACCGGGTACCGGTCCGTTACTGAATGCGCCTGCCCGGTATTGTCCCCTGACGGAGTTTTCAATCGCCTCGATACCCTTGAGCGGTTTGAGTGCACGCAATACCTTGATCTTCTCATCACGCACCGCATCAGGATCGATACTCACCGGCGGTTCCATGGCCAGGATGACCATCAGCTGCAACATGTGATTCTGCACCATCTCGCGCAATGCACCGGTCTGGTCGTAAAAGGCACCACGCCCTTCCACACCGAGTGATTCGGCGACTGTAATCTGAATGTCACTGATACGTTCGCTGCGCCACAGGGGCTCAAAGAACGCATTGCCGAATCGCAGGGCAAGCAAGTTCTGCACTGTCTCCTTGCCAAGATAATGATCGATGCGATAGATCTGGCCCTCGTCGAACACAGCTGAAAGACTGTCGTTAATTTCCTCTGCCGACTGACGGTCTCGCCCCAGTGGTTTTTCAAGCGCTACACGACTATGTTCGGTTATCAGTCCGGCCTCATGTACACCTCTGGCAATAGGGGTAAACAGGTTGGGTGCAACCGACAGATAGAAGACCCGAACGTGCTCCTCACGTCCTGCCAGGGCATCCACCAGAGGCTGATAACCAGCAGGATCCGTGACATCGACCGGGTAATAATGGATACGCTGCAGAAAGCTGTCCCAGGTAAGCTGATCGAAATCCTGCTCGCCGATGTGCTCGCGAACCTGAACATCCAGTGATTGCCGGAAACCGATAGAATCCATGGCAGTACGTCCGGTCGCAATGATGCGACCGTCTTCGGGCAGCTGCTTCTCACTGTGGCGGAAATACAGTGACGGTATCAGCTTGCGAATGGACAGGTCACCGGTGCCGCCGAACAGGATGAAGTCGAATGGAAGCAGAGCTTCGTTAGATATTAGATTCATTATGTAATTTTACTACAAATTTCCAATGGGTAGAGTGAGAGCTAAAGTTACAACAGATACACGAATTTCAGCGCGATTATATTAGCCTCGGACTGGTTCGTTATGACATAATTATGTAGTTAGCCTACAAATCCGTAATGAGCGCCCATGCCTACACTGAACAACACCGTTGATGACGTCACCCAACGAATCATCGAACGCAGCCAGGATTCCCGCTCGGCCTATCTGGCGCGTATCAACGCCCTGGGCGATGCCCCTCCCAATCGCGGCCTGCTGGGTTGTACGAATCTGGCACATGCCTTTGCCGCAGCGCCGGAGCGTGACAAGATCGTCCTGCACGCGGAACGTGCGCCCAACCTGGCAATCGTCACGTCGTACAACGACATGCTGTCGGCCCATCAACCCTATGAACATGCGCCTGAGAAAATACGCGAGGCCGCACGCGCGGTGGGTGCCACTGCACAGGTAGCAGGCGGCACGCCGGCAATGTGCGACGGCGTCACCCAGGGGCAACTCGGCATGGAATTGTCGTTGTTCAGCCGCGATGTCATTGCCATGTCGACTGCCATTGCCCTGTCACACAACGTATTCGATGCCGGCGTGTTTCTGGGTGTCTGCGATAAGATCGTACCGGGTCTGCTGATGGGCGCGCTGTCCTTCGGCCATCTGCCGGCAGTCTTCGTTCCGGCCGGTCCGATGACGACTGGCATACCCAACAAGGAAAAGGCACGTATCCGGCAGTTATTCGCAGAAGGCAAGGCGACCCGGGAGGATCTGCTGGCATCGGAAAGCGCCTCATACCATGGGCCGGGTACCTGCACCTTCTATGGTACCGCGAACAGCAACCAGATGATGATGGAGGTCATGGGCCTGCACCTGCCGGGAGCCGCCTTCATCAACCCGGGTACCGAGTTGCGTTCCGCACTGACCACGGCCGCCGCACAACGCGCACTGGCCATCACCGCACGCGGTAATGAGTACACCCCGGTTGGTCGGATGATTGATGAAAAGGCAATCGTCAACGCCATCATCGGTCTGCTGGCCACCGGCGGCTCAACCAATCACACGCTGCACCTGGTCGCCATTGCCAGAACGGCCGGCATCGTCATCAACTGGGATGACTTCGACACACTCAGCCATGCCATTCCGCTGCTGACACATGTCTATCCAAGTGGCCAGGCCGATGTCAATCAATTTCACGCCGCGGGCGGCATGGCGCTGGTCATTCGCGAGCTGCTCGATGCCGGTCTGATGCATGAGGATGTTCAGACTGTTGCCGGCGCCACGGGGCTGTACCAGTACACGCAGGAGCCCTGGCTTGACAACGGTACCCTGGCCTGGCGCGAGGGCCTCAGCAAATCCGTCGATGACTCCATCATCGGTACCGCACAGTTACCTTTCCAGGCGGATGGCGGACTGCGGCTCATGTCGGGCAACCTGGGTCGTGCCGTCATCAAGACTTCGGCTGTCAAGCCCGCCCACCGGATCATCGAAGCACCTGCCGTCGTTTTTCACTCCCAGGATGCCCTGCGCACGGCATTCGACAATGGCGAGCTGGAGCACGACTTCATTGCCGTCATTGCCTACCAGGGTCCGCGTGCCAATGGAATGCCGGAGCTGCACAAACTCACACCGATTCTCGGCGTGCTTCTCGATCGTGGCTTCAAGGTTGGACTGGTAACCGATGGCCGTATGTCCGGCGCGTCCGGTAAAGTACCGGCAGCGATTCACGTCTCTCCCGAGTGTGTGCTGGATGGCCCGCTGGCTAAAGTACGTACCGGTGACATGATCCGCCTGGATTCCGACGCTGGTACGTTGAACGCGCTGGTTGATGAAACTGAGTGGAATGCCCGAGAGGTTACATTGCCGGATCTGAGCCGCAAGACAGTGAACATGGGGCGTGAACTTTTCAGCGGCTTCCGTCATCATGTCTGCAGTGCAGAGCTTGGTGCCGTCAGTCTGTTCGACGATTGAGCGAAATGGCAGTCGCCAGAACCAACGTCCAAAATTTCATTGAATCAGGAGCTACACCAGCATCATGAACGTCCGTGAACTCATGCAGGTCGCACCCGTCATACCAGTGCTCGTCATCGACGATATCAGCAGCGCCCGCCCTCTGGCTGAAGCGCTGGTGGCCGGTGGTCTTCGGGTGCTGGAAATCACCTTGCGCACGCCGGTTGCGCTGCAGGCCATGCGTGAGATGGCCGCTGTACCGGACGCCATTGTCGGTGTGGGCACCGCACTCGATGGAGACGACCTGAAGCGTGCACAGGAGCACGGCGCCACGTTTGCCGTCAGTCCGGGATATACCATCGAATTGGGTAAAGCCGCCAATGCCATCGGCATGCCACTACTTCCCGGCATCATGACACCTGCCGATATCATGCGCGCGCGTGATGGCGGTTTCAACGAAGTGAAATTCTTTCCCGCATCCCAGGCAGGCGGACCACAATTGCTCAAGGCATTCAGCGGACCCTTTGTCAATACCGTGTTCTGCCCGACAGGCGGCATCAGCTCCGAAACCGCAAGAGACTATCTGTCACTGTCGAATGTACTTTGTGTGGGCGGCTCCTGGGTTGCCCCGGCAGGCATGGTCAATTCCGGCGACTGGGAAGGTATCACCAGGCTGGCCAGCGCCTGCCAGGAACTACGTCAGGGTTGATGATCGGAATTCGATAGCAGTAAGTTTCTGACGACGTTTACCTTGATGAGACAATAAGGGCACTCTGAAAAGCATAGGCGCTCTGAAAATCCCCTGCGGCTCGTGCAATAGCAACGCTATCAGCCGTGTACTCGACTTTTCCGGGACTTTTCCGAAAGCGGATTTCCGCAAACCTCACCTGGAATGATAGTCTTATCGAGGTTAGCCCAGGACAGTGCTGATGTTCCGCAAGGCGAATTATCTGCCAGTCATACTGTTACTGTTTTTGCTTACGGTTGTGGTGGCTTACTTTACGTTGGACAGGCGTCAACATCTGTCCGGGAAAACTGACGGGGCGGCAGATCCGGTATCACCCGGCATCAGCGAAAGTCGCAGCCAGCCACCAGACTCGTCCATGGCGCGCCCTTCCTCATCATCTTTGAAAATCCATGAGTCGAATGAGCCTGTAACAGTTGCACAGCAGGATCACGTCGACGTGTCAGGATCTGTCAGTGATGAATTCGATAATCCCGTGCCGTTTGCCAGGCTGCAACTGAATTCGATCTCGGCTGGTATACGGTTCACCACGCAGTCAGGTGCTGATGGATCTTTCTTGCTCAAACAGGTGCAGCCGGCAGATGACTATCACTTGATCGTAGAGTCCGCACCTCGCTATATACCCTTCGACAGCTACGATATGACGTTGGGAAACCAAGGGGAAAACCTGGATATTACCCTTGAATACACGACCCGAACATCGCTGCAATGCGTCATCCAGGATCAGCTCGGGAATGCGGTTCCTGCGCTGGAATTACTGGCAGTGAGTGAGGAATGGTCCGGCTATTCCGCCGGAATCTCAAGTGATCAGTCTGGCATGTTCAGCCTGTCAAACTTCATTCCCGGTCGTATGACATTACTCTCCAGATCCGTTCCCAATATCATGATAGTCGGGTTGGTTCTATCGCCTGGTGAACTAACCAGTTGTGAGCTGGTCGTCGACATTGGCTCGCAGCAACTGTTCGGCATGGTTACCGGGAACGACGGTGTACCCATACAGGGCGTCGACATCAGGATGCGCTTCGTTCAACGCCATGACGACGGCTACAGAAGTATGACCACACGGTCAGTGACGACCAATGCCGCTGGCGGGTTTCACTTCTCCGGCCTGGGGTCGGGTGTGCGCGAACTAAGCTTCAGTGCCCCCGGTTTCAAAGGATATGAGGCAGAGCTGGATCCTTCACTCTATCCCGGACCACATTCGATAGCACTGTCCAGTAGCACATCCCCCACCGCACACTGACTTGTCACAATCGATCATCCCGAAAAGGGTCTTGAAATCTGTCGCCGGCAGACGAAAGCGCATTCAGGTCCGGCCTGGAATCGGGTCATGGTTCGTCATGCCGCAATTGCCGTCGCCGTCAGGCTCTGGCGCACGGCGTCTGCCAGGCACTTGGCGGCTGGAGACAAATCACCGGTACTCAACACCAGGCCAATTTCCGTATGCGGCAAGCTGGGGAAACCATCGGCTTCCTGCAGTATACGAAGCTGCGGTGGCACCGAGCTCCTGGACATCACAGATACTGCAAGTCCGGCTTCTATGATCGCGACAATGCCGGTAATATTGAATGTGGAGTAGCCTACCCGATATAGACGATTGTCGTCATCCAGTGCCTTCCGTGCCCACCTGCCCCACAGGCAGTTATTCTCGACGGCCAGTGACAACGGCGATTTTTCATGAGTGGCGTGGTTAGGTGATGTCACCCAGACGAGTGGCTCGTTAGTCAGTTTTTCATAGGCCACATCATTGTGGATTATGTTGACCAGTGAGAAATCCAGCTCACCTGATTGAGTGGCTTCAATCAGCTTCGTGCTCGGCTGTGAATCAAGCCGGATATGCACCCCCGGGAAAGCTTTGGCGAAGCCTGCAAAAATGGCAGGCATAAAGCTCATGACATAGTCATCGCATACGCCAAGGCGAACCTCCCCGTGAATCTCAGGACTGCGGAACGTAGCCAATGCTTCCCGCTGCAAGCTCAATATTCGACGCGCATAGAGCAGCAGATTCTGCCCGTGCAGTGTCAACACCGAGCGTCGACCATTTTTCTCGAATAATGGCTGTCCGACGATCTCCTCCAGTCGCTTCATCTGCATGCTGACAGCGGACTGGGTCCGGTGAACGTTTCTGGCGGCAGCCCCGAAACTGCCCGAATCTGCTATGGCTACCAGCGTATGCAGCAACTCCAGGTCAAGATTGCTCTGCATTTCTTATATCAGTATATTTGATGTGTATGGTGAATAATATTCGTTTGATTGATTGATTACAAGCGCCGATTATCCCCTTAAGCCAACTAAACAGGGGAACTCAAATGTCCATTCAACACTTGTCGATTTCTCACCATGGACAGACGCGCGCTCCGCGTGCAGTCGCTGTCGGGATCGGTCTCTTGATCATCATCGGCTCAGTCTCCGGTTTCACCTCACTCCGCGACCTGGCCGCCCCGACGGCTGTCCAGTGCCAGGACAAAGCTGATGTCATGGCATCACTTGATCGCAGTCGAAACGGCGTATCGCTGACGTGCAACGACGACATATTGTCAAAGGGCAAAATCTCATGAGCCGCGCGACCGATTGCCTGATGGATACAGGATATCTTCAGGAGACCTCAACCGCACACACAGCTCGAACCATTCCGGGACGATGGGTCAGTGGATTGGTACGCATCATCGATCTCTGGCAAGAGCGTCACAGGCAGCGACGGGAATTGCTTGATTTGGCGGAAGATCCTGACCTGCTCCGGGACGTAGGACTGTCCAGATACGATGTGCTGCAGGAGGGTGGCAAGCCATTCTGGCGCGAATAGTCAGCAGCAGCCAGACTGGCTCTGCACTGTGACTACCATGGTTATACCACCTCGGCAACGGCTGTCGAGAGGGAAAGATGCAAGTTCTGCCTGCTCTCGATTTGAACCAGGCGTCAGCGATCATGCAACTGATGTGTATTCTTGTTCATTTTATACACATAACCGGAACTGCCCATTAACGACGGCATAGACGGCAAGCTACTCGCTGACGCCATGAAAGGCACTGGGTTCCCAACATGACTGAAGTCTTTGAGCGCGCGCTTGCACCACGTAAACAATATCCAATCCAGCCAACCAGCCAGACAGATAGCTATTCGTCCAGCTATCGAGCTATCCAGCTATCCAGCTATCTATTCAGTCTTCCAGCTCTCTTCAGTTCTTCACGCACGATTCTGCTCCTTCAACGCTCACAACCGCAGTCAGCAGATTAGCGTCAGCTCTCTATAAAAACAACGACGGTCTCAGGCCGAACTCCGTCGTACTTCATCGCTTCTGCACCTGCCTCACTCTGCATTATTGCATCGAAGGCAGCCATGTCTGAAACCTCCATGGATAGTCCAACACTATTTGGAGCACCAGGATTCACATACGTGCAGATGTTCGTCGCCACTGACGCAAATACCTCTTCCCGCTTTGGCGACGTGAGCCAATGGGCGACGTCATCAACTTCGTGTGTTGCGATCAATTTTGGCATGATTGAATCCCTGTAGCCGGCAGCGAAAGCCGCGCCACACAATCGCATACGCTGCCCATTATTACAATCTACAATTCTGAAAAAGCCAGTCAAGCGTCCGGTTGTTCACCTAAACGTTCAGGGTTTCCCTGGAGAAGTACTTCCTGCCCGACCTCATCCGACCAGGGTCGATGGTAACGGTAGGTATTGCCAGAGTCATGTACGTAATAGTAGCAACCGTCGTACTTGTTACTCTCATCATAATCGCTGTAGAAACAGCCACTGTCCCTGATTTCCCAGTGGGCTGTAAAGTCTCCGTATTTGGCGGTGCGACCGTGGATGGTTCCGTCCTCATCGAAGTACTCCCAATGTTCGACTATTTCGTCCTTCTCCGGGTACGAGCCATGAACAGTGTGTCCAATGAATACGCGGCGTAAATGCTCTGAACTCATGACATCGCCCAAGGGCGTCAGTGTGGAAATTCCCTGGTAGCTGCCATCGGGATGGACGGCCGTATAGACACCATCGGTTTCGTAGATACTGACGCAAATGAGATCAGATCCATCGATCTTGGTCGTACTCTTGACGCACAGCTGATCGTCCTCGGTGTACCACTTTCCAGTGACACGGCCACGAAAGAACCATCCCTTCTTCCAGTTGGCTAAAAAGTCTCCGTACGAAATATACAGAATGCTGGCGGTCAAGCCCGGATCATCTATCGCTTCATAGTGCTCCCTGACATCTGAAAATACCTGTGCAATCTCTTCGGTATCGAGTTTTCTGGCCGTATCCGGCAGCACATAATCCGACTTTGTCGCACAACCTGCAGTCGATGCAGAAAAAACCGCAAAGGTTGTAGCAAGTATCAGTGGTTTCATCGCAGACCCCCTTTTCCAGGTAGAGTCTGGCAGCGCATCCACACTACCGTCGAATGCCTGCCAATCTGATAGGTTGGGCAGCTGAAAAGCGGGCAGCTGGAATTACATCATTTGCGTATCCGGCCTGGAGTCCGCATACGTATCATCTCTCAGGAGCGGCCATCCAGACTGACCCATTATCCATGTGCCTGAAAGTGTACAGATCGCTGGTAGTCCTTTCTTGGCGTGTGGCGACAAACCTGGCACACGACATAGCGCAGACTGAACAGTCTGAACGGGTAGTACAGTGAAGCACCACAGCAGTCTGATACTTTCGTATCAATAGATATATCGTCCGCAACGGTTCGAAGTCAGGATGAGTGTGGAGATAGTCCCTGATGAATACAGATGACCTGTTTGGACGGTCAGGATTAACCTCATCGAGGGCGTCTTTAATCGATAACGTACAAATGAAGTCGATGCCGCTGGTAAAGCGCCGACTATCGGTCTGGCATGTCGCGACAACTCGATAAGCGGCTCGTTGTTGTTTCCGGAAACTGTGGGTCTCGCTTTCTCCATTTGTGAAATTCATGGCCTACCGTGATGGGCAGCCATACAGAAGAGAACGCAGAGAGCGTGTCGTCCGGATGCACCGGAACACAGCCCTGACGAAAGCAGCATCGATGACTTTAACATCCTGTGGACACCCTGATCACCGCTTCGAACTGCTGTACCGCTATCACGGAAGTGATCATTAACGGGGCATGTAATGGTTGTGTAATGCAATCTGTGCTTGCCTGGTAATGACCGTCTGAGATGCTCGAATCGGCTTCTAACTGCTGGAGGGACATTCGAGATGAACGCAATCACAAAATCGAAACACCGATTGGTTCTGTTGCTCTTGACACTGACATCCTGTGCACTGTTTGCCGTGAGCGCAGCCGTGTACAAAACCTCGAGTGCAGAAGTTGAAGTCGCGGCTGGCGCCATGCTTGTCGCTGCCCATGAGGTGGGTGATTTCGCAAGATGGAAGCAGGTGTATGACTCGGCCGCAGAATCGAAAGCTCGATTTGGATGGTTGCGTGGACATGTTTTTACTGAAAACGGGAATCCGAATCAGATCCTGGTGATCGAGGAGTTCAAAAGCATGGAGCAGGCCAGGCAATTTGCCGAACTCAGAGAGCTTCGCAGCGCGATGATACGGTCGGGCATGATCGGAGAACCAGAGTTTCGCTTTCTGACAAGAGTCTC
>JABDKN010000048.1 GCA_013002205.1 Granulosicoccus sp. | reverse complement strand
ACCAACCCGATTCCGTCATTTCAACGCACAGGCAGGTCATGGATAGCAATTTGTGGTTCCAGATACCGATAGCGCTGGTCATGGGTTTGATGATCTGGCGCATGATTCCGGTCGCCAAGCATTGGGTGAAAAATGGGCCCAGGGGCAATTCCAAGGAATGGTTGAACGTCTCGATGCTGCTGGCGGCTGTCGTACTGTTCGTCACCTTTCTGATCGTGATGGTCAGAGGTTAGGCGGCAGCTACCCGCGGTTAAAGCAGATATGGATGGGGTGAGAAGTACTTCGGCAGTGCCGCTGATTGCCACTGCCCATCGTTCAGATCGGGTCTCGGCGGCGCTCGAAGGTCGCGGTGATGGGCGCGTGATCCGAGGACTGGTAATGTCCCAGTGATTCCACCGACCTGAGTCCAAGGCCACGGTAGAAAACATGATCCAGATGCTGGTTCATGTGCGCCAGTCGGCTCTGTCTTTCCATCACCGCTTCAGTCAGCCCGGCCTGGGCAGCCACTAGCTGGAAGTGTCCCAGCCGCGCCGGGTTCCAGGTATTGAAATCCCCGGCAAGGATGACGGGTCCGTCGTGAGGACCCAGCGCGGCGCTGAGCTGATCCAGTTGCTCAACGTATTTGTGCACACTGACGAAGTTGATCGCGTGCATGTTCAGAACCAGCAACTGTTCGTCTTCACCCTGTAGTGGATACAGCGTCGTCAACAGCAATTTCTGTGTCTGGGAAACCGGTTCAGTATGCGGAGACATATAGACATGCTGCTCAACGGGGGCAGCCACACAGCCGGTCTTTACCCCATGCTCGACAAGCGTCCGGGGATGCCGGAAACTTCGGGCCATTATCCACTGCAAGCGCTGGCTGTCAGTAAACAATGCATCTGACGGCGCATTGAACACTGCTTCCTGCAGCAGTGCCAGATCACGATCGGCTACCAGTTCCTGAAAGTCCGTTGGCCAGCTCGCTCGCTTGGCCTTGAGAATATTCCATACCAGGCAGCGGATGACAGGCCCCAATGCTGGTTGCTGCGCTGCACCCAGCCGCTGCAGTTCATCATCAGCGGTATAGCAATGCGGTAACAGGTGGCGACGAATCATCGGGTTGTAATGCTGTGTGTCTCGAGTCACAGATAGGGTGAAAATAACCTGAAAAAGTTATTTCGCAATCGCTGCCAGAAATGTCTGTCGGTACATCGTGTTATCTCCTTCGATTGTGCCAGTTTGGCATTGATGATGTCGACAAGCTGTCGATTCAACGCCTGGTCATAACATTCGAGGTTGATCTCGAAATTCAGTTCCAGACTTCTTGCATCCCAGTTACTGGATCCGATCATGCACCAGTAATCGTCCACGGCGAACAGCTTGCTGTGATCAAACGGTGGGGGTGAACGGTACAGATGCACACCGTGCCTCAGCAGTTTGCGTGTGTTGGCACGCATGGCCCAGCCGACGTACAGCAGATTATTACGCTCTGGCACGCAGACTTCAATCTGCACACCCCGTAACGCAGCCAGGTGCAAAGCGCTCAATACGGTCCTGTCGGGCAGGAAATACGGCGTGACGATGCAGATGCGAGTTTGTGCGGCCTGTATGGCACTGAGCATGGTCAACTGCAGCTTCTGGTAGTTATCATCCGGACCGTCCAGCAGTGCCCGGCTGATCACCGAGCCTGTACGTGCACCTCGCCAGGCTGGCAGGCGAAGAGTTTCCCGGGTGGAAAACTGCCAGTCGGCAGCGAATACCGCATTGATCTGGTTGATCACCGGCCCCTGGACCCTGAAATGCACATCCTGCGTCAGGTGCTTTGCGGGCCTTACCGCGTCACTGCCTGCAGATTTGCCGACCAGGTTGCCGACACGAATGTTCATGCCACCGACAAAGGCCACAGTGCCATCCACTGATAAAATCTTTCGGTGATTACGCAAATTGATGAACCGCGTACCGGTCGTCGACCAGGTGGACAGGAATCGGGCTGTCCTTACACCCTGTCGCCTGAGCACACGATCCGACTTCACCAGACTGAAGCCATAACCCACACCCAGCCCATCGATGAGTACCCGTACTGCAACACCGCGATTCCCGGCTGCCACCAATGCATCGACGAACTGGCGACCAGCATCGTCATACTCGAAGATGTAGCTGGACAGGCACACCGAGATCTTTGCCTGGTCGATCGCTGCGATCATTGCCGGGTAGGCCATGTCCCCGTTGATCAGCGGCTCCAGCTTGTTGCCACTGGTATAGTGAGTGTGATGCACGCCCATTCCCATGCGCATCAGTGCTTGCCATTTCTCAGGTGCGGTATCGATGTCGATTCTGCCCACCGTCAGTGAATCACTGACCGAGACCGTGTAATCCGGTAATTCCGCCTGTGCTCTGCGGCGTATCCGGTTGATACCGAAAAGCCAGTACAGGATAGCGCCGACCAGCGGTGCCAGAACGATGATGCCCAGCCAGCTGAAAGCGGCGGCCTCATTCTGCTTGTTCAGGACCACATGCACGCCAGCCACGATAGCCATCAATAAATAGAGCGAACCGGCCAGCGAAAAGGCTGTACCCGGATCAACGGACTCCAGTGGATTGCCATTCATTCAGGGGTGTCCCGGGCGGGGGCTGTGAACTGGGCCACAAGTATACTCAGTGATGAGAGCTGTGCCCGATAAGCAGAAGTCAAGTTGCACCCGGATACGCCGACATTCACTTATATCATCCTCAAGTCGGTGTTCCCCATGGCTCGCTCGTCCGATTCAAACTTCATTCTCTCCCTGCTCGGGGACAAGACGTTTCAGGCAAGGGAAATACGCCGTGTCGTGATGCTTACGTTCATATACCTTGCCATCACCACCGTCCTGGTTGGCGTGTTCTATCATCGGATGCTTGGCACTCTGCTCGAAGGCATGGCGCCATTGTTGTTCGTCTCCGAGGACATGGCTCTGGCCAATGAAGCATTACCAACCTTGTCCGCCGTACTGGGCAAATGGCTGGTTGCCATGCTGCTCATCAACGCGCTGATCACGATCACCTTGAGCATCTACATTACGCGCAAGCTCGGGCATCCCATACTGGCCATCAAACGCACGCTGCGTGAAATCGGAGATGGCAATCTGGATGTGCAATTGCGCGCATCGGATAACCGCGAATTTGGAGAAATCGCCAGTGAGCTGACGGCAGCCATGCGCACCGTACGCGAGCATGTCAGTGCCGCCAAGTCCGGCATCTCGCAGGTCGCGGATATCGACGCCACTGCCACCAATGCCGCACAGATCAATCAGGCACTCAGTGAGTGCAAAAAAGCACTGGACTATTTCCAGGTAGAGCGACCGCGGGATGCCGATGGAGATGACTCTGCAGCAGCCAGCGACCAGGCAGCGTGACATGCGGCATCCGAGGAATTCGCTGAGCGCCAGGGAGTTGGGAATGCTGCGTGCACTGGCCACAGCAGTGCTCGCCGCGCTGACTCTCCAGGCCTGCGGTGGTGGCGGTACCAGCGCCGCTCCTAAGGGCATCAACGGGACGTACTTGCATGTCTCCACACCTGATTTCTATTTTGGAACCAGAGATGTCGGAACTCGCGCAACACAAAGCATTCAGATTACCAATCGCGGTGCTGATATCTATCCGCTCAATTCGATCACGATCAATGGTGACGATGCGGAAGAATTCGCAACCGACATACTGGATGACGTAGTCCTCAATCCAGCCGAGGCCATTACGGTGGACATCACTTTCCAGCCGATCACCGATGGTCGCAAGTTTGCCGATTTCGTCGTGGACTACGACACCATCCAGCAGGTGGCGGAGTCGGTCAACATCAATGAACAGAACTACTACGAAGGGCAGGAACTGGAAAACGCCGGCAATTACCGTGCGGCTGGCCAAGCCTACAGTGACTACATCCAGGGCCAGCCTGTCACCAGCAACAAGCGCAAGGCAGTCATCAAGCTGCCAGTGATCAACGAGTCGGCCATCTATGGCGAGGGCGAGGATTTCGACCTGTATCTGTCAGCCATCGATCTGCGCGACGCAGGAGATCTCACAGCGGCCAGTCAGCAACTCGATGTCATACATACGCTGTATCCGGATGGCTATCTTGGCGATGACGCCCTGTACCTGCGCGGGTACATCGAGCTGATGGACAAACAGGACCATACCGCAGCCCTGCGCACCATGCAGAAGCTACGCCAGGAGTATCCTGACTCGACTTACTACGATACCGCCCTGTACAGTGAAGCGATCGCTCAGCAGGAAATTGGAAATGATGTGGTGGCGCGCGAGATTCTGCTCGACCTTCGATACCGACATACTGGTATCGACGCCCTGGGCTTGACCCTGCCAAAGGACAACCTGGTATCACGATTGTGGTTCGACCGAGCCAACGCGGCACTGGACAGTTTCGGATCCTTCTGAGTGCATGCCACCGGCATGCTTGCGCTACGTCTTCGCAAGCTCCCGTCCTCCTGATGCAGCAGGACACCTGTATGATGCCTGCTTGCCGCAGTCGCATTCCATGACGTACCGGAGGTGACCGTACGCCCTTGTGCCCGGTAATCAACATTGACGATTGAGAGGGTTCACATAATTCTCGAAAAACGATTGAAATTGCTCAGTTTTACCTCCATATTTAAAGATTCGTTCTTGCAACCAGGACACGTTCACCTACATGGATACACTTCTGAACTCGGCCACGGCATTCTGGGTTGGACTGGCGGTTGTGACCCTGATCGTTCTCAACTCGTCCGTCAAGTTCGTGCCGCAGAACACCGCGTATGTCGTCGAACGCTTCGGCAAGTTCAGAACCACGCTCACAGCTGGCCTCAAATTTGTCATACCCGTCATCGACCGCGTTGCCTACAAGGTGTCCCTGAAAGAACTGGCGCTGGACGTACCCTCGCAATCCGCCATCACCAAGGACAACATCACGTTGACGGTGGATGGTGTCCTCTATCTCAAGGTCATCGATCCGGAAAAATCCAGCTACGGTATCGACAACTACGTGTTCGGTGTCACCCAGCTTGCGCAAACGACCATGCGTTCGGAAATCGGCAAGATCACCCTGGACAGAACCTTCGAGGAGCGGGACCTTCTCAATGCCGCCATCGTCGAGGCCATCAACGAAGCCGGTGAAGCCTGGGGAACCACCTGCCTGCGTTACGAAATCAAGGACATCACACCACCAAAGAGTGTGCTCGAAGCCATGGAGCGGGAAATGAAGGCCGAGCGAGACAAGCGCGCTACGGTCCTGGAATCTGAAGGGCAGCGCCAGTCGGCAATCAATGTCGCCGAAGGCCAGAAGCGGTCCATCGTGCTGGCCGCTGAGGCTCAGCGAGAGCAGCAGATACTCGAAGCCCAGGGCGAAGCCGAGGCAATCACCACGGTAGCCATGGCGCAGGCCTCAGCACTGGAAACCGTCGGTCGGGCTGCTGCCACCAACGAAGGCCAGAAAGCGGTACAACTGGACCTGGCGACTCGTGCCATCGAAGCCAAGGCGCAGATTGCCAAGGAGTCCACCATCGTGCTGATGGATGGCAAGCAATCAGAAGCTGGCAGTGTGGTCGCCGAGAGCATGGCCGTGGTTGCCGCGATGAATTCCAGCGAGGCGTTTCGACCAGGCAATCGTTGATGAACATGTTGTTCGACAACCAGGCAGCGTTATGGATTACGCTTGGATTCGTCCTTCTCGTCATCGAGATTGTCGCTTTCGGTTTTACCAGTGGCCTGTTGCTGTTCGGCAGCCTGGGCGCGCTGCTCACTGGCGCCTTGTTATGGTTTTCCCTGGTACCCGATCAATTCATTGCCGCAGTGGCCTGCTTTGCCGTGAGTACCGGTCTCATCACCCTGCTCCTGTGGAAGCCATTGAAGCGCCTGCAAAGTGGTGCAGAACTGGGTAACGATCGCAGTAGCGATCTCATTGGTCACGAATTCGTTCTGGACAGCGATATCAGTCAGCAAACGCCGGGCACCCTGAAGTACTCAGGTATCAAGTGGCGCGTGGAACCGGCGCGCGACCATCCCGTTACATATATCGCCAAGGGCACTCGTGTGACGGTGAGCGCGGTGAGTGTCGGTGTGTTCTTTGTCCAACCAGCGTCCGATACGCCGACGCGTCAGGCCTGATACCTGTCCTGATACCTGTCCTGATGCCGGTTCTGATGCCCGTCATTCACTGATTCGGGAACAAGCCCATTGCCAAACTATCCGCACGTGATTCCCTGCTGTTGAGGATATAATGCCGACCTCGGACGACAATCGTCTGCGGTAACCGGGTACGGCTCCTTGTTTGAACTTGTGATGGAAACACTGGGTGTTTCCGACATCACGCCTATGCAGGCGTCCGTGGTGTTTGGTCTTGGCCTGGGTCTGGCCTTTGGTGTGCTGGCGCAGACTACCGAGTTCTGTCTGCGGCGGGCCATTGCCGGGATCGGCCACGAGCGCTCGGCCGCCAGAGGCGTCTGGGCCAGCGCCCTGCTCTCGTCACTGCTGGGTACGCAGTTCCTGCTGGCCTATGCCCCCCTGTCTCTGGAGGAACATCGGTTCCTCGTTGCCGATATACCGATAGTCGCCATCATCACGGGCGGACTGCTGTTCGGCGTGGGTATGATCCTCACGCGTGGCTGCGTGTCGCGTCTGACAGTGCTGACTGGCGCCGGCAATCTACGCGCGCTGCTGGTCCTGGTCGTATTTGCCGTCATTGCTCATGCCACCCTGAAAGGGGTACTGGCACCACTGCGAGTCTGGCTGGGCAGTTTTTCCTGGACCAGCCCGGTTGGTTCATCGCTGGTGGCATGGCCGGGGGGCACGTGGCTTTACACCGGTGTACTGGGCGCCATGCTGCTGTTGGTGGCGCTGCGCGCCAGTGCCCGTAAACGTGCGCTGGCAGGTGGGATACTGCTGGGTTTACTGGTGCCGCTGGGCTGGCTGGGTACCGGTTGGTTACTGTTGGATGAATTCGATCCGCTGCCACTGGAAAGCCTCTCCTTTACACTGCCTCATACCCAACTGGCCTTCTGGGCAATGGTATCGAGCGCAGTTCCTGCCGGCTTCGGGGTCGGTCTGATCGGTGGGGTGGTTGCCGGTGCCCTGCTGACCGCACTGTTGCGAGGTCAATTTCAGTGGCAGAGTTTTGAATCCCCCAGGCAGACTGCCCGTTACATGACGGGAGGTTCACTGATGGCCGTAGGCGGCGTACTCGCCGGTGGCTGTACGGTGGGCGCCGGGCTCACCGGGGTGGCTACCTTGAGTCTGGCTGCCATCCTTGCCTTGCTGGCCATGCTGGTCGGCGGTATGCTGATGGCAAGACTGGATACGCAGTCATCCTGAACAGCCAGTTGAGGAAGCACTGCCTAAACAGCACTCGGGTGACGCACCTGAACAAACAATCCACCTACTGACGCCCGGATACACGCCACATGGATGCCACGTCCCGTGAACGACTGATTGCCGAACTCGCCCCTCATGGAGTTTTGCGTGCCGGCATCAACATGAGCAACTTCCTGCTGGTCAACCGGACGGATGAACACGGTCAACCAGATGGTGTTTCTCCTGCCATGGCGCGCGCCCTCGCCTCCGCGCTGGATCTGCAGATGACGTTGATTCCCTACGATGGTCCCGGTGATGTGGCCGACGCCGCTACCAGGGACGAGTGGGATATTGCCAACATCGCACTTGAGGAGGAACGGGCCAGGGTAATCTGCTTCAGCCCTGCCTACTGTGAAATACAGGCCACCTACCTGGTACCACCGGGATCGACGCTCACGGTGCCGGAACAGGTGGACAAGCCTGGCATTCGAATCGCTGTCAAGGCACGCAGTGCCTATGATCTGTGGCTGACGCGTAACCTCCAGCATGCCACTCTGTACCGGGCAGCGACACTGGACGAATCCTTTGAACGCTTCCGCGACGAACACCTCGATGTGCTGGCTGGGCTTCGTCCGAAACTGCTGGAACAGCAAGCGCAGATGCCGGGAGCAGTGCTGTTCGATGATAGCTTCACGTCAGTCCAGCAATGTATCGGCTGTCCCATCGACAAACCTCTGGCGGCCAGCTATCTGGCCGATTTCGTGCGACAAGCCAGGACATCCGGACTGGTTGAATCACTGATTTCCAGTTACGAGGTGCAAGGTAGATTGTCGGTAGCCCAGTAATAGCCCCTCTGCCATGAACGTCGATTTCATCCACTGTGCACACAGGTGCGGCACGCTGCCGTCAGCAGATCCTGGTTCAGAACAGTGGGATCTGTCTATCTCGTGTCGACGTACACCCTGACGGGTTCGGAGCCCGGAACCGGGTCGTGTCAAGTGCCAACAGTTCTCGTCCGCAGGACAGGCCATGGCGCCGGCAGGCCAACTCGAATCGCTGTCGGATCAAATCTGCCCGTGGCCCCTGCCCGGTAAATCGCGAAGTGAAATGGCTATCGTTGAGTTTGCCGGCGCGCACGGAACGAATGGCCTTGAGAACGCGTGCCTTCTTCAATGGATAGTGGGCCTCGAGCCACTCGGGAAACAATTGTGCCAACTCATGCGGTAGTCGCAGCAGGATGGCGTTGGCGCCGCCGGCACCGGCGCAGGCTGAGGCTGCAATTATCTCGTCGATTTCATGTTCATTGAGCGCCGGTATGACCGGCGACACCGACACTCGCACCGGGATACCAGCCTCGCTCAGCGTGCGGACAATACGAAGTCGGCGATGCGGCGCCGCCGCTCGCGGTTCCAGCCGATGGCTGAGTTCATTATCCATACTGGTGATTGAGATGGCGACGATCACGAGATTCGACGCTGCCAATTGTTGCAACAGATCGATATCGCGCTCGATCAGTGAGGACTTGGTAATCAGGTAGACAGGATGCTCAGCGGCCAGCAGGACTTCCAGTATCTTACGGGTTATGCGTAACCGCTTTTCCAGCGGCTGGTATGCATCGGTATTGACGCCAATGGCAATCGGCCTGCACTGATAGAGGGGATTCCCAAGCTCCTTGTGCAGGAGTGCCGCAGCGTCCACCTTGGCGTACAGCAGACGTTCGAAATCCAGACCGGCCGAGTGGCCCAGATAGGTGTGCGATGGCCGGGCGAAACAATAGGCGCAGCCGTGTTCACAACCGCGATAGGGATTGACGGACCGGTCGAACGGTACATCCGGTGACTGGTTGGTCGTGATGACGTGCCTGGCCCGATCTTCTCGCCACTGCGTGCGCAAGCTACTGACTGACTCGCCGTAACTGTCGGTCGCAGTTGAGCTGTCTGCCTGATCACTGGACAGAGGATGCCAGCCGTCATCCACATCCAGCTTGTGCAGCGTCTCGAATCGTCCACTGCGATTACTCTGCGCACCACGCCCACGACGTTTTTTCGGAAGTTCGAACATGGCTTGCCCACCTGTCTGCCAGATGACTCAATATACAGGTATTTTATACAGTAGTGCCGCCAAACATCACGCTGGTAGAGCCAGCTACAGTGAACTCACCATATGCCCGCCGTCCACTGGTAATGCCACACCATTGATGAAGGATCCGGCGTCACCGCACAACAGCAACAGCGGGCCATCCAGTTCGGATAGCTTTCCAGTACGGCCAGCCGGTGTCGATTTGATGTACTCGATACCCTGGGGTGAGGAAAAATAGCGCTCATTGAGACTGGTCGAGAAATAGCCAGGGCACAATGCATTGACACGGATACCCCTGGGACCCAGTTCCAGCGCCATGGCGCGGGTCATCTGCACCAGTCCGGCCTTGGAGATGGCGTACGCGCTATTGCCGTATCCGACACGCAAGCCAAGAATCGAGGCAATATTCACCACCACACCCGAACCTTGCGTGGCAACCATCTGCGAAGTCACCTGCTGTGCCACCCGCCAGGCACCCATCAGATTGACATCCAGCGTCCGTTGCCAGCTGGACTCTTCCTGCTTAAGAAACGTTTTCGAGTCTGCCACACCGGCATTATTGACCAGGATCTGCAACGGGCCCACCTCTTCCAGTACCTGTTTCAAGGCAATGGACACACTTTCTGCATCGCTGACATCCATGGTTACCACCGATGCAAGACCACCTTCGGCAAGGATATTGGCCCGCAACACTTCCAGTTTTTGCAGGCGGCGCGCCGCCAGCACCACATGGCCACCGGCATGTGCCAATACGCGGGAAAAGTGTGCTCCCAGCCCACTGGATGCGCCGGTAACCAGCGCGATCTTGCCGGATATCCCTGCAACAGGTGAGATCATGAGAATTGTAACTCCGACTGTCTATGACCAGTTCTCGGTCCTGAATAAATGACCTGTATCCGGCAGCCGCCCGGCAGGCTCGTTTCATGCGCAATGGTTACACTTGGCTCAATTTACCCCCGTTCGACAACGATAACAATATAAGGACAGCTCCCGAGCATATTCGTGACAGTCTCCGGCTGACCAGAATTCCTGCTCGCAGCCAACTGATCAAGGTAACACAAGCATGACGACAATCGCATTCGTTGACCAGGACCCGGCATTGGCACAATCACTGTCGGGGAGTGTACTGTCCGACTACAGCGCCGACCAGGAATCACCATGGACGTGGCATTTCATGGAGACGGCCGGCGAACTGTTGACGCACCTGCAGATGGAGAGAGTCGACTGCGTGGTCAGCGACATGCAGGCCTCCCTGCGCGACGGTGCCCAACTGCTGAACCATATCGCTATTCAGAACCCTCATACGGTGCGCATTGCCTTGTCCAGCCAGGTGGATGCGGAGATGACACTCGAGAGTCTGCACGCCACGCACCGATTCATTGCCAAACCCACAGACTGTGAGACAGTGATCGAGGCTATCCACCGCTCCCTGGCCCTGCATCAAAAGTTGTCTGACAGAACCCTTCGCAGTCTCGTGGCAAGCATCACCTCGTTGCCGGTACTGCCTGATATCTACAATCAGCTGATGACGGAGATGGCATCCAGTAACTTCTCCATCGAGGCAATCGGTAGAATCATAGAATCTGATATAAGCCTGAGTGCCACCTTGCTCAAAGTGGTCAACTCACCCTACTACGGCCTGGTTCAGCATGTCGAGTCACCGACGCATGCCGCCAATCTGCTTGGCGTAGAACTGGTCAAGAATATTCTGCTTTGTGAAAAGGTACTCAGTCAGTTCAAGCCGGACAGACGCAACGAAAAGGCAATCAGCGAACTCAACACGCAGGCCCGTATCAGGGGCGTTCTGGCAAACCGTTTCGCACGCGTGGCTAAATTTCGCAAGCGGCAGATCGATCATTGCCAGATAGCCGGCATGCTCGGCAGCCTGGGGGACCTGGTCATCCAGACCGGTATGGTTGATCCGGTGGTGGACGAGAATACCACCTATCATGCAGACCAGATCGGCAGCAGTATTCTGGGTTTGTGGAGCCTGCCTGATCCGGTGGTGGAAGCGGTACTGACGCAGCGCCAGGAAGCTTCACCAAACGGTACGCTGACCGTGGCGCATGTTCTGCATGCATTGCGCAGGCTAGATGCACTGTTCGCTAATAGCGATCGCATGCCGAATGAGAAGTTTTCGATGGCTGACGCGCTGCCGGATTCCACAATCGATGCCACTCTGCAGCGACGCTGGTTTGACTGCTATTGTGACTTTCACTCAGATCTGCAACAGGCTGCCTGACCTGCCCTATACTGTGCAAATCCGCAAACGACTTCTGCGTTTGCAACGAGGAGCGTTCGAAACGAGCAATGATCAAGGACAAGACCGGCTGGAACAAGCACCGTCGCAAACGCCGCGATGTCGAGCCGCAGGAAACAGAACTTGTCATTGAATCGCTGACCAATGCCGGCGACGGACTGGGCAGGCAGGACAATCGGGTCGTATTCGTACCTTATACAATTCCCGGTGACAAAGTCCGTGTACGGATTACCGAGCGCAAGAAGACTTATGCGCTTGCCACTGTCATCGAGTGCATCGAACCTGGACCTGAGAGAATCGCTGCACCGTGTCCCTACTTCGGACGATGTGGAGGTTGCGACTGGCAACATGTACCCTACTCGATGCAGCTGGCTGCCAAGGAAGAACAGCTTCGCGATACGCTGACGCGCATCGGACTGCTGAAAGATCTGCCTATCGAAGCGATCATTGCCTCACCACATGAGTACGGCTACCGCAACCGTATACAGGGAGAAATTCACAGTGGTAAATTTCACTATAAATGGCGACGTAGTGATCAGCGCATCGCGGTGCAGCATTGTGCCATCGCCGAGGAAGCCATCAACGACTTTCTGCGCACGGATCTGACACACACTCCACCAGGACGCGTGGAGATCGCCCTGATAGAAGACAGGATCCGCGTGTCATCGGTAGACGACAGGAATTCGACGGAACACGGATTCAGACAAGTCAATACGGCTGTCAGCAGGATGCTGACCGAGCGTCTGCTGCAAACCATCGAGAGTAGCCAGTGCAGCCATATCATCGATCTGTATTGCGGCAGGGGGCACTGGACCAACCAGCTTGCCCAGCGACATCCGGAGAAGCGTATAACAGGTGTGGATGCATCGGATGACAACATCGATGCCGCTCGCGACCAAGCACGCTCGATGAATCTCGGTAACGTCATCTTCCACCAATCGGCGGTAGAGAAGACTCTCAGGAAACTGGGGTTACAGGATAGTGTGTGTATCGTCGATCCGCCGCGTGCCGGCCTGGACGGCACGGTCACCGACAGACTGATCAGTGAACCCTGCCGGCACCTGTTGTACGTCTCCTGCCACCCGGCGACGCTTGCCAGAGATCTGAAACGACTGACCGAGCACAGCTACACCATAACGACACTCGTGCCGATGGACATGTTCCCGCAAACCGCTCACCTGGAGTGCCTGGTTCATCTGCAGCGACGCCAGTCCGGACCGATGGAGTAACACAGTCACGATATTCATTGGCTGGATGATGTAACACAGTCACTATTTTCACCCGCTGAACGGTGCAGCAATTCAAATGGCACTCAGTCCTTGCATGCCAGAGCTGGCATATCAGTGGGTACCGTTGCATTCTCTGGGCACCTGGTGACTGGCGAAGTCGCGAAGAGTCCCGCGGGTATGCGGCAGCAATCTTGCTTTATTGCCGATAGAACATATTATTGGTTTATGCGCTAGAGCACGTAATTTGTTATTATGCTCCAGAGATAATAAACTACATTTATGTGATATCGCCCATAACGACCATCAAGAAGACTCAGCATGAAACATCTGGCCAGAACACCTCGTGATATCGGCTACGCACT
>JABDKN010000018.1 GCA_013002205.1 Granulosicoccus sp. | reverse complement strand
GCGGGCGATCTTCATAGGATTAACAGCCAACCCGACCACGTGCTGCGCCAATGAACCGACGACCTATCTCACCTGTGGCCCGACCACTGCCCATGTTTGCGTTGCCAGTGGCAGTCGCGGTGTGTGCACTGTTACTTTGGGCGGGCGCCTTGACGAGGAGCAATTCCCTTCCGTGGGGCGAACCGCGACTGGATGCTGCGAACCCTGGGCAAACGGCACCGCGACTCGTCAGTAGTGTCACAGAAATCGATTTTGGAACCGTTCAGATCGGTGACAGTGGCACCAGTCGGCTGGTACTGACCAACACCTCCCTGGACGACGTCGCGATTACGGTCAGTTCGACCTGGCTTAGTGAACCAGATGCGCTTGCTTTCTCGAGCGATTTCGATGGACCCCGTATGGTTCCCGCGGGTGACTCCCTGGTCATAGAACTGCGCTTTACACCCGTGGAAGCAGGCCATCGGGTCGGAGCGCTTTACGTGTCGCACGACGGTAAGTCCAATCTTGATATCTTTACGCTGAGTGGCAATGGTGCTATATCCGATGCATCAATACCTGCACTTGGCGGTGCCATGCCGGCCATTGATCCCGCTTTCGGCAAGAGTGATCTGTCTGGTATCACCGATTTGAAGCCGACCTCACTACAGTTCGGACCGGATGGCCGTCTGTATGTTGCCGACATGCTCGGACTGCTCAAGGCTTTCGAGATCGAAAGAGAAGGTGCCAATGACTACCGGGTGGTGTCGGAAGAGACTATCACCCTCATCCAGGATATACCGAACCATGACGATGACGGAGAGCCGAACTCCGCGATTACCAAGCGACTGGTGACTGGTTTGTTGGTCACCGGTACGGCGTCCAGCCCTGTTATCTTTGTCGGTTCCAGTGACCCTCGCATCGGCGGTGGCCCATCGCACACTGAGACTGGTCTCGATACGAACTCTGGTGTGATCTCGCGCCTTACGCGGACGGCAAACGGTAATTGGGAAAAGCTCGATCTGGTGCGCGGTTTGCCACGATCCGAAGAGAATCACCACACCAACGGAATGGCGCTCAATGAAGCGACTCAGCGTCTTTATGTCACTGCCGGGGGTAACACCAACGAAGGTGGACCTTCCAACAATTTTGCGATGCTGCCGGAGTACGCGTTGAGCGCCGCAATTCTCGAAATAGATCTGGGGATGATTGGCGAGTCCACCTACGATTTACCGACGCTCGACGACGAAACCCGACCTGGTACTCAAGACAAGGGTGACCCCTTCGGCGGTAATGACGGGCGCAACCAGGCGAAGTTGGTACCGGGGGGGCCTGTGCAGGTCTACGCGCCCGGATTCCGTAACGCGTATGACATCGTACTGACTGGTGACGGGCGCATGTACTCAATAGACAATGGTCCCAATTCCGGCTGGGGCGGGCCGCCGATTGGCGAAGGAGCTAACGGCAACTGCACCAACCAGCAGAGTGAGCCGGGTGTCACCTTCCTGGATTCATTGCATCTGATCAGTGGGCGAGGCTATTACGGCGGGCACCCGAATCCCACTCGGGCGAACCTTGCCAATACCTTCAACACCTCCAAGCCGCAGTCGCCGGTCAGCGTGGCGAACCCGGTCGAATGTGATCTGCGTGGTGCTGGCGGTACCCAGGCACTCACGACATTCGGCTTCTCGACCAACGGGCTGGGTGAGTATCGTGCATCAAACTTCGGTGGTGCGATGCAGGGTGATCTGCTGGCTGCCGCCTGGAACAACACTATCCAGCGACTCGTGCTCGATGACTCGGGCAGCGAGCTGGCCGACAAGGATGTACTGTTTGCCAACGTCGGTGGTTTGCCGCTGGATGTGACCGCCCAGGGTGATTCACAGCACTTTCCCGGTACTATCTGGGTCGCCGATTTCGTGCACAAGAATATCGTCGTGTTCGAACCGGTCGACTACGACGGTGCAGTGACACAGGTCTGCGGCGGCACGCCATCTGCCGACGATGACAATGATGGATTTTCCAATGCAGACGAGCTTGCCAATGGCACGGATCCATGTTCACCGGCAGACCTTCCCGCGGACCTGGACGGGGACTTTCTGTCAGACCGGATCGATCCTGATGACGACGGCGATGGGCTCAGCGACCTGAACGATCCCTTCCCCCGTGATCCGGACAACGGACGTGCAACGAAGCTGCCTGTCACCCACGAGTGGGAGAATGACAGTGAATCAGCAGGCTTCCTGTTCAACCTCGGTTTCAGTGGGTTGATGAACAACGGTACGAGTGAGTACCTCGACCTGTTTTCGCTGGCGAACCTGACAACCGGTGGCGCCGCTGGCGTATTGACCATCGACGACATTCCTGACGGAGATCCGATTACCAGTGTAAACAGTCAGGCTTATGGTTTTCAGTTTGGCATCGATGTGACCTCGACAACTGCGCCATTTACGGTGCATACCCGTCTGCTGTCGCCGTTTGCCGGTGCCGATATCGGTGGTCATCAGTCGATGGGTTTCTATATCGGCACTGGCGACCAGGATAACTACATCAAGCTTGTCACCAACTCGACCGGGTCGACCGGCGGCGTCCAGTTTGCGGCTGAACGTACAGGCACATTTGAGCAAGTGGCTAACGTCGCAGCGCCGGTCTTCGGCCAGGCAGAGATAGATCTGTATCTGTCGGTCGATCCAGGCGCGGGCACCGTGCGTGCGTTCTACCGCAGCGGCAATGATGATGAGATTGTCGAGGTCGGTTCGGCGACAGCGTTGCCCATAGCATGGCTCGAAGCAGACAGCGGGCTGGCCGTTGGCATCATCTCGACCTCATTTGGTGGTCCGACCTTCGGTGCTACGTGGGACTTCATTCGCGTGACTGGAGGTGCGCCCGGGACGACCACTGATGAGGGTGTCAACAACAAGTCCGGTAACTTTGCGGGCGAGGTGCATACGGCGCACGACGGTTTGATCGCGATCGAGGCTGAACATGCCGTCGACAATGTTCCGGCCGCCGATCGCAACTGGGTGCCTGGCAGCCGCAGCGGTGCCCGTGGAAACGCCTCGATGATCACCAGTCCCGACACCGGACTGATCCGCTTCAGCAACGGTGATGCGCCGCACCTGAGTTATCAGGTGGACTTCCCGCAAGCCGGTAGCTGGCATGTCTGGGTGCGCGGTTGGGGCGATGCAGTCGGCGGTGAGGGCAAGAGTGACAGCGTGCACGTCGGTATAGACGGCACACTGGCCGGGGCTGCAGCCATGCAGGGTTTTCCCGCCGGCGGCTGGGCCTGGTCCAACTCCACGCGCGGAAATGGCCCGGCCACCGTGCAGGTCGATTCGCCCGGACAGCACACCATCGATGTGTGGATGCGCGAGGACGGCTTCGAGTTCGACGCGCTGGTGCTGAGCCAGGACAGCGGCTATCTGCCCACTGGTTCAGGCCCTGCCGAACACCATGTGAGCGCTGGTGATGAGGGCGGAAGTGCGGGTAATTCAGATGCCGGAAGTGACAGCGGTACGGACACGGGAAGTGATGGCGGCACGGACACGGGAGGCACTGACGGCACAGACACGGGAGGCGCTGACGGCTCGAACACTGGAGGTGTTGGTGGCACAGACTCGGGAAGCGATGGCGGTACGGACACGGGAAGTGATGGCAGTACGGTTGGCGAGACCGGTACCTGGACGACTGTCGCCCAGACTCTGGACGACCGCACCGAGGCGATCCGCGTGCAACGGGACGATTCGATGTGGCTGTTCAACGGTTTCGACGGTAATATCAAAATCCGCGCAAGCGTCGAGCGCTATGATCTGGCAGACAATACCTGGGCATCAATCGGCAGTACGCTGAACTCGCCGGACGGTGCTGCCGCGCTAACCCATTCCGGCGCGGTGATGGTCGACGATGAACTGTGGTTGGTCGGTGGCCGGCTCGGCAATCACCCAGGTCGCGTGATCGATCAGATCCTGATTTACAACTTCACCACTGGCCTCTGGCGCTATGGTCCGACCCTGCCCGAACCGTTCGCCGCGGGTGGAGCGGCGATCGCCGGCGGGCGACTGCACGTATTCGGTGGCATCGATGCGCAGGCAAATTGCGATGTTGACCAGCATTGGTCGCTCGACCCTGCCAGTCCCGGCAGTGGCTGGCAGAACCACGGCGCGAGCTCTCCGATGCCGCTGGCACGCAATCACTTTTCGACCGTGGTGATGGACGAGCTGATCTACGCGATTGGCGGACAGCATAGCCATGACAAGTGCTTAGCACGACCCGGGCAGACGCAAACGCCGTACGTCCATGTCTATGACCCTGTACAAGACAACTGGACTCGCCTGGCGGACTTGCCAACACCGCAATCGCATGCTGAGCCATCGACCTTCGTACATGGCGGGCGAATCTGGATGGTGGGCGGTCTGGTAGATGGTGATCGAGTAGTGATCTACGATCCAGCGACCGACGAGTGGGAGGTACGCGCGGATCTCGAACTGCCTCAGAAGCTTCTTGCACCCAGTGCTGCGATTGCTGACGGTCGGCTGTTCGTGGTCGGTGGTGGTGCACCCAATGTCTACAACCCGACACGTGCCACTCGAGTCATCGTGCTGCCGGCAAGTGACACGCCGAACGATACAGACATCGACGCAGGTGCAGACGATAACAATGGCAGTGGCGAGACCGGTAACTTTGCGGGTGAGGTGCACACGGCGCACGATGGTTTGATTGCGATCGAGGCTGAACATGCCGTCGACAATGTTCCGGCCGCCGATCGCAACTGGGTGCCTGGCAGCCGCAGCGGTGCCCGCGGAAACGCCTCGATGATCACCAGTCCCGACACCGGACTGATCCGCTTCAGCAGCGGTGATGCGCCGCGCCTGAGTTATCAGGTGGACTTCCCGCAAGCCGGTAGCTGGCATGTCTGGGTGCGCGGATGGGGCGATGCGGTCGGCGGTGAGGGCAAGAGTGACAGCGTGCACGTCGGTATTGACGGCACACTGGCCGGGGCTGCAGCCATGCAGGGTTTTCCAACTGGCGGCTGGGCCTGGTCCAACTCCACACGCGGAAATGGCCTGGCCACCGTGCAGGTCGATTCGCCCGGACAGCACACCATCGATGTGTGGATGCGCGAGGACGGCTTCGAGTTCGACGCGCTGGTGCTGAGCCAGGACAGCGGCTATGTGCCCACTGGTTCAGGCCCTGCCGAACACCATGTGAGCGCTGGTGATGAGGGCGGAAGCGCGGGTAGTTCAGATGCCGGAAGTGATGGCGGTACTGGCTCCGGAGGCGATGAGGGCTCTGGTAGCGGAGAGGGCAGTGGAGGCTCGGGTAATGACAGCCCGTATAATGCCACTAATGACGTGGTTGTCGTCGAGGCCGAGGCCTTTGCGTCGAAGAGCGCTACTGCCAGTCATGCGTGGGTGTCCGGTACACATGGTGGTTCAAGTGGGGGTTCGATGGTCACGACTCCGGACTCAGGGACCTTGAAAGCAGGCGCTATCGGCTCGCCTGTGATGCGCTACGAAGTTGATTTCCCGACCGCCGGCAGCTGGCGCGTTTGGGTGCGCGGTTGGGGGGATGCGATCAACGGTGAGGGCAAGAGTGACAGCGTACACGTCGGCCTCAATGGGTCGCTGGCTGGTGCTGCTGCCATGCAGGGCTTCCCGGCCGGGGGCTGGACCTGGTCAAACTCAACACGCAGCAACGGCTTCGCGACCGTGCAGGTCAATTCGTCCGGACGGCACACGATCGACGTCTGGATGCGTGAGGACGGTCTGGAGATCGATGCGCTCGTGTTGACGACAAACCCCGATTTCGTGCCGAGCGGTGCGTACGGTAGCGGCGCCGGTGATGCAGAGTCGAGCGAAGGCTCGGACAATCCGGTAGGTGAAAGCGGCGATGGTAACGCTGAGCCGTCCCGTGCCCCGGATACACTGGACTGGGTCGAGCGTTCGAGTACCGATGGCAGCAGCGCCACCAAGCGGCATGAAGCCGGGGCAGTCGAATTCAACGGCAAGCTGTTCCTGCTTGGCGGTCGCGGAAACCGACCTGTCGATATCTATGACCCGGTGACAGAGCGCTGGAGTAAGGGGGCAGCGGCGCCATTCGAGATGCACCACTTTCAGCCGGTCGTGTTCGATGGACGGATCTGGGTCGTGGGGGCGATGACCTGTTGCTATCCACGAGAGGGCAATGTCAGCCACGTCTGGTCCTACTCGCCGGCATCCAACGTATGGGAGCAGGGTGTAGAAATACCCGAAGCACGGCGCCGCGGCTCAGCCGCAACCGTTGTGCGTGACGGCAAGATATACCTGGCAGGCGGCAACACCTTGGGACACGATGGGGGCGCGGTCAGCTGGTTCGACGAGTTTGACCCATCGACGGGGGCCTGGCGCACGCTGCCGGACGCCCCGGTCGCGCGGGATCACGCTCAGGGTGGACTGATTGACGATCGTCTGGTACTCGCCGCAGGGCGCCGCACAGCCCAACCGAATGTGTTCGCGAACACCATTGCGCGAGTCGATGTCTTTGATTTTGCAACCAGCACCTGGAGCCGCGGAATGGACATTCCGACCACTCGGGCTGGCACCATGGCGGTGACGGTCGGGCGTGAAGTTCTGGTTATCGGCGGCGAGTCTGCAGGCAGAACTGCTGCTCACGACGAGGTGGAAGCCTACGATGTCGACACCAACTACTGGCGTGCGCTGAGGCCCCTCCAGCTGGGGCGTCACAGCGGCGGTGCGGCAAGGCTCGACGATGGCGTACATGTAGTTGCCGGTGCATCCTCCACAGGCGGTGCCAACGAGACCGCATCGCACGAGAGCCTGGCGATCGACTGAACCAGCCTCGCTGAGGCTGGTGCGTTCTTCCTGACGGCAAGCGCTTCTGTTGCACCTGGCTATCAGTTCAGGAGCTGTTGCTGAAAACTTGTTGGAGGAAAACAAGCTGGTTCCAAATCTTGACTAAGTCCAGATTTAGTGCAATCATCATTTGATGAATGATTCTGATGTCAGATTCGATCCACAGGAGGTGTCAGACGCGCTCAGAGCCGCGGGCCTGCAGGTTACCGCGCAGCGTCTGGCGGTGTATCGCGCAGTGTCGGAATCGCCCCATGCCACCAGCGACAGCATTTGCCAGGTCGTGCGTGAGGAGCTTGGTGTCATCTCGCGGCAGGCAGTTTACGATGCGTTGAACGTGATGTCCGAACACGGGTTGCTTCGTCGGATCCAACCCGCTGGTTCGCCTGCACGGTACGAACATCGCGTCGATAATCATCATCATCTGGCCTGCCGCCAATGCGGCACCCTCGTTGACGTCGATTGCTCTACGGGTGAAGCACTCTGCCTGACGGCTGAAAAAGATCATGGTTACCAGCTTGACGAGGCGGAAGTCATTTATTGGGGCGTTTGCCCGGAGTGTCAGAGTTCAACTGCCCTTCCAGCCGGCAAATCACCAGCGGCGCGTTAGGCGCGTTGAACACGTAGACGAAATTCCATTTTACTTGACGATAGCCACGCGTTGTCCAGACCTTTTAGCCAAACACTTGATTCACACAACCCAAGAACCCAGGAGATACTGATGGACGGAGAAGCTACAGGCGGTTGCCCATTTGCACATGGTGGCAATACCTCATTGAACCAGCCGGTTACCAAATGGTGGCCCAATGCATTGAACCTGGATATCCTGCACCAGCACGGTGCTCGAACCAACCCGATGGACCCGGACTACGATCATCGAACAGCGGTAAAGTCACTGGATTTTGAAGCCGTCAAGGAGGATGTAAAGGCGCTATTGACTGACAGCCAGGACTGGTGGCCTGCAGACTGGGGTCACTACGGGGGGCTGATGATCCGCCTGGCCTGGCATTCGGCCGGGTCGTACCGCCTGGGTGACGGCCGCGGTGGCGCAGGCTCAGGCAATATCCGCTTTGCACCATTGAATTCCTGGCCTGACAATGCAAGCCTGGATAAAGCTCGCCGGCTATTGTGGCCAGTCAAGAAAAAACACGGCAATGCACTTTCATGGGCTGACCTGATTGTCCTTGCAGGAAACATGGCTTATGAATCCATGGGTTTGAAAACGTTTGGTTTTGGCTTTGGACGCGAAGACATCTGGGGCCCGGAGACCGATGTGAACTGGGGCGTTGAAGATGTCTGGCTCGCTGAGAGCGAGAATCGTTATAGCAATCTCGACGAAGCGTCAACACTTTACAATCCCCTGGCTGCAGTACATATGGGACTGATCTATGTAAATCCGGAAGGCGTCAATGGCAAGCCGGACCCGGCGCGAACCGCCATGCATGTGCGGGAAACCTTCAGTCGCATGGCAATGAATGACGAAGAAACCGCAGCGTTGACGTGTGGTGGTCACACCGTCGGCAAGGCGCATGGTGGGGGCGATCACGCGCACATCGGCCTCGAGCCGGAAGCTGCCGGCGTCGAAGCGCAAGGCTTCGGCTGGGCTAACCCTGGGCAGAAAGGAAAAGCGGCCAATGCCTTCACCTCGGGTATCGAAGGGGCATGGACACAACACCCGATCCAATGGGACATGGGTTACTTTGATTACCTGTTCAACTACGAATGGCAGCTAGCCAAATCACCCGCCGGTGCCAATCAGTGGGAGCCCGTGGACATGCCTGAGGAAGTAAAGCCAGTTGACGCTTCCGATCCATCCATTCGCCATAATCCGATGATGACGGACGCTGATATGGCGATGAAGGTAGATCCAATCTACAACGAAATCTGTCAGAGGTTCATGGCCGATCCAGCCTACTTTGCCGACACGTTCGCGCGCGCCTGGTTCAAGCTCACCCATCGTGATCTGGGTCCACGCGTCAACTACCTTGGTCCAGACGTACCCAATGAGGACCTGATCTGGCAGGACCCTGTTCCGCCAGGTTCCACTTCGTACGATGTCGATGCAGTCAAAGCAAAGATTGCCGCCTGCGGACTCAGTGCTGCCGAGATGATTGCAACGGCCTGGGACAGCGCACGAACCTACCGTGGTTCGGACAAGCGCGGTGGTGCCAACGGGGCGCGTATTCGACTGGCACCGCAAAAGGACTGGTCTGCCAACGAACCGCAGCGACTCAATAAGGTTCTCGGCGCTCTGGAACCCATCGCTGCCGAAGCTGGCGCGTCGATCGCAGACGTGATCGTCCTGGCCGGCAATGTGGGTCTGGAACAAGCGATCAAGGCTTCGGGCCATAAGGTCACCGTGCCGTTCGCGGCAGGTCGTGGCGACTCGACCGACGAGATGACTGACGCTGAGAGCTTTTCAGTACTGGAGCCTCTGGCTGACGGTTTCCGTAACTACCAGAAGGAGAAGTACGCTGTTGGGCCTGAAGAGCTCATGCTCGACCGGGCACAATTGCTCGGCCTGACTGCCGCAGAGATGACAGTGCTGGTTGGCGGCTTGCGCGTACTCGGTACCAACCACGGCGGTTCCAAACACGGCGTCTTTACCGATCGCGAAGGTCAGCTGAGCAATGATTTCTTCGTCAACCTGACCGATATGAGCTATAGCTGGCATCCTGCTGCTGATGACACCTATGAAATCCGTGATCGCAGCAGCGGTGACGTCAAGTGGACAGCGACCAGCGCTGATCTGGTTTTCGGTTCCAACTCCATTCTGCGCGCCTATGCGGAGGTGTATGCCCAGGATGACAATGCCGAGAAATTCGTTCGTGATTTCGTGGCAGCGTGGACCAAGGTGATGAACGCTGATCGATTTGATCTGCAAGCGTAACCAAGACAAATTCAGCGTCAATACCGTACAAGCCGCCCTGCTCGGGCGGCTTGTGTTGCAGGGACATTCGCTGCACTATGCTTGAGTAGCTATAAGTGACGTACACGAGCCAGGGAACCGGTTCGTGGTGACGGATAGAAGTCCTAAAATGGGCTCTCGCATAGGGGAGTGTCTGCATCCTCCACACGATTGACCAACACGGCATCACCGCTCGGAGAAACCAACAGGAGTGTGAATACGTCCACAAAGGTAACTGATTGAAACACGGGTTCTCCCGTGGAGCCTGAGGACAGCGGTACGATGGCGGGGTTTCTCTGATGCAGCGTATCGTAACCATTCATGAACCCGCTGACGTTGATGACGTCGGCGCCGTTCGCACGCACACAGCCTGTCACGGCTTTGCTGCCATCATCATTATCGACCGAGGAAGGCTCAAAAAACAGGAGTTCCAGATTGTTGTCAGCCGAGATCCATCGTCCAAAATCAAGGCGCACGGCGACCCGGCTGTTTGTAAACGTATCAAATGTGTCACCCGATAGCGTCCTGGTCTGCAAGCTGATCAGGCTTTTGAAAACGCCGGTGAAACACAGGTTTTCGTCTGCCGGGTCTCCTGCATAAAACTTGACATTTCCGTTGTCGTAGTTTGCCGTGAAGCGCCACTCACTCCCGTCACCGGATAGCAATTCACAAGGTGCTGCCGAATCAAACAAATCTGCGTCTAATTCGTACTTTTCGTTGAAGTAGCGATTCGCGGTAAACGATTCGTCAAATCTGATACTGGCACCACGGTCACTGAGCCACTGTCCATCGATAGGTGTAATCACGGGGCCGGACAGATCCAATCCACCACCACCGCCACAACTGGACAGTGACGAGGCAATTACACCCACGACTATCAGGTAAGCTCGTCGTACACTCTTCTGAACATCAATCTTCATAGGAGTAATCTCCTGATGTTTTGCCCTTTGTCTCGTGAAGGTTGACCACTAAGCAGTTGATCAATCAACCTTCAACAGGTTCAGGAAATCCGCAGTCATCATTGTCAGCGTTCTCACCGCAGAATCCAGAGTCTCGAGAGCTTCCTGATTTTCCCTCTCAATCAGTTCAAGACTCCCGGGTTCACCGTCTTTCAATTGATCGTACGAGTTAACCGCACTGATAATCTTGTTCAGGGCATAGGCAGATCCGTGATAAATATCATCGCGAATAAATTCAACAAGTTTTATGTACTGCTTGTAGGGGTGTCTTTCGAAACGCCATTTTACTTCATCCTCCCAGTCAGTCAGTTCCTGCATGAAAGTCCTGGTAAACGCGTTGTACTCGTTTTTTGACTCATCAAGGTAAGTCAGCGCATCATCTTTCACCAGTGTTGCAAGTGGCCAGTTGAGTGCTGCTTTCAATGCGTACAACCGCTTCTGAAACTCTTTGATGCGTGCATCCAGTCGCTTGGTAAACAGCACGTTTCCATTGCCACTTGGTTCGATGTCATCAAACCAGTCGCTCAACCACCGAAACAGGGTGTTGCTGATTTCGTTAGCGGCACGCGCCATTCCAACATCACTTCTGTCAACCGCCTCGACGTAAATCCGATCTTCCAGAAGTGATCTAAACACATCCTGGGACTTTTCGAAAACTATGCGTTCGTCTATTAGTACGGGTAATATGATACGCCTGTTTCGCATGGCCTCTACGCGTTTCGCCCAGTTCAGCTCCTGCAGAATCCAGTCTTTCGCTATGGATGATTGACTTATCACGATCAGAAAAACATGGCAGTCGTCTATTGATTTTCTGATCTTTGGCGCCAGAAAATCGCCTGCCGTCATTTCATATTTATCTATCCAGACGTCTATGAATTCTGGCAACTTTAGGAAGTCCACGATGTACTGTTTGTCTTCCCAGGCATGGCTTACGAACACTTCCATGGATATTCCTGAACGCGTGGCATAAATCAGGCAGCTTTAATGTCACACCGGTACATACTTAACGGCTAATCCGGAATCAAAATATTGACAGGTATGCCCGGGCGTTTCGATATTTACTTCCTTTGGCATCGCGCTGGGCAACATAAGGATTTGGTGATTTCATGAATAATCCGGGTTGATGTTTCAGATACCGTTGATCAGCCGCACAGAACTGAATGATGCGCCTGCGCATCACCCATGCCTGGTGGATCGTAATCCACTGTCGTGAACAACTTTACCAGCTGGTCGGTATTCACACCAAGTTCCAGTACACGCCGGATCAGCCGGTTGTTCCGGGTGTAGATCGCATAGTTCAGTACGCCTTCGCCGTACGGGTTCAACGTATTGATGTCCGCGCCGGCATCGATAAGCTGTAGTGCCAGTTCCGTGCGCTCTTCCTGCACGGCAAACTGCAGCGGCGTGATACCTACGCCCGACCGATTCTCCAGATCGGCACCGGCATCGATCAATCGACGTATCAGCTCGGCGGTGGCCCGGCAGCTTCGTACAGCCATGGACAAGGAATTGGCACCATTGAGGCTGACAGCATTCGGATCGGCACCTTCGTCAAGCAGCAGATCGACCATGGAAAGATCGCCCCGGGTCGCCGCCAGACCCAAGGGTGTGAAGCGGTCAACGCGTTGATCAACCGCAGTTCCGGCACTCAGCAGTTCACGCACATTGGCCAGGCTCCCCGAGCGTACCGCGTCCACCAGATTGGACTCTGCAATAGAGCTACCACCGGCCAGCACCAGGTGAAGAAATACCAAAAGGCAGATTACTGCACAGCGCCTGTTCATCACCGGTACCCTCGTCAACGGCCGATTCCATTAGAACACCGAACTGCCCTATATCGATAGCCGTGGACGATTAGAATTACCTGGCAGTTTCAGGTTGCCAAAGGCTTCATCGCTCGATGGCTATCGTTCGGTGAGATCCGCCTTGAGCATCAGGGTTTATTAGATTATTTCGTGCGTCAAATAGCCATTCACTCATGCCTCGTGCTGGTGTAAGGACACGCCTGGCTTCTTTTGCAGGTTGACGCTGATGGAAGAACTCATAGTCTGGCTACAGGTCATGCATCTGATCAGAAAGTCAGGCCAGAACGTTGAACGGCAATCCGCGGACGATCAGTCACCGATTCATGCTGCGTATCCGTCCAGGCACTCCCACAGAGGATTTGATCTGTCAATAGCGGATACCCGGCAGTAGTGCTCTGATGCTGCGTGTCCATGGGCGTTACCTGCGGTACCTATTCGACATCCAGACTCCTGTGGCATACCATCAGGTGGTACAGTCAAGCGCCGTGGAAGTAAGTTTCAATGACTCAGCACAATACCTCGAACGCTTCGACAAGTTGGCGTCGGGCGATTGTTTGCCTTACGGCAGCCTTAGTTTCACTCCACATTTCCCGGCCCTCCATAGCCCTTGACCAGTTGGAAGACTTCGGCGATAACCCGGGAGAGCTGCAGATGTACCTGCACCGGCCGGCGGCCTCTGCAGATGCGCTTCCGCTGGTTGTCGCGCTGCACGGTTGCAGGCAGACAGCAATAGACTTTGGCAACGAGACGGGTCTCATGGTGCTTGCCGAGGAAACTCCTTTCCTGCTGTTGTTGCCGGAGCAACGGGAATCAAACATGCCCAGGCGGTGCTTTCGCTGGTACGACACGAGCGACAATCGGCCGGGGCGCGGGGAAAGCGCATCGATCATGGCCGTGATCGATCATCTCATCGATGAAGGCGATGTCGATCCATCTCGTGTCTATGTTCTGGGGCTCTCTGCCGGTGGGGCCATGACCGTGGTCCTGATGTCGAACTATCCAAGCCGTTTCGCCGGCGGTGCTGTCTTCGCCGGTTTGCCGTACGGATGCAATCGGCCTGCAGGACTGTTCGATTTTACGTGGCATTGGCTTCACTTGAGCCCGTTTGTACTGGACGGCGCCGACGCCAGTTATGCATGCGGCATTGCAGGCTTCCAGAACAAAGATCGGGATGCTGATCAGTGGGCCGAGTTCATCACGCAAAATTCGGAATCGTTGCCTGAGCGTTGGCCGCTGGTGTCACTCTGGCAGGGTACGGGAGATGCAACCGTTGATCCGGACAACCTGTCCGAGCTGACCGAACAGTGGACGGTAGTCCAGGCTATCGACTCGGTGGCCGATGATCAGCAGATCGTCGGCGACGCAACCCGCGAGATCTATCATGATGAAGAGGGAAATCCGCGCGTGGAAACGTGGTCGATCCAGGGGTATGGCCATGCCGTACCCATCGATGCAGATGGTGATCCGGACGCGTGCGGTATGGAAGCGGCGTATATTGTGAATGCAGATCTTTGCGCAGTGAGACGCGTGGCAGATTTCTGGCAGCTTCGATAGAGTCAGTGTCGAACACCACAGGCAGACGACCGGGACCGGACAGTCTCTTGAACATTCCAGAGCTCACTGACTTGCAAGGCCATCTAGTTGTCATCACCGGCAACACTGGATGCATTGCGATGCATCGATAGAGCCAAGTTTATTTGCACAAGGCATAACAGTCTGCGCAGCGGGTTAATCCTGTTGCGCAGATGATCGCTGATATGGTGTTGGTAACTGGCTTCGTCTTCGCTGCGCGACTGCGAGC
>JABDKN010000017.1 GCA_013002205.1 Granulosicoccus sp. | reverse complement strand
CACTACAGCTGACACTACAGCTGACACTACAGCTGACACTACTGCTGACACTACTGCTGGCACTACTGCTGGCACTACAGCTGACACTACTGCTGACACTGCTGCTGACACTGCTGCTGGCACTACTGCTGGCGCAAGCGGAGCAGCAGATGGCGGGATCGCCGATACAGGGTGATCAGGCAGCCGGCACAGAGTAACCACAGGGCCGCCTCGAGCACTTGCGGCACCAGCATCGGCGTACCGTGTACCACCAGATTGAAAAACGCAGCCGTCAGCAATGCACCGGTCACCAGCGCCATGCGGTGCGGTTTGGCCATGGGACCGGAGAAATCCACTACACCATCGATACCCTTGCCCAGTTCACGAACGTAGGCCGTTGACACGGCCAGCGCGGCCACGGCCCAACCCAGCCAGCTGACACCCGCAGCAAACCCCAGGCCGGCGAGAATGATCACGTCCGCAGCCCGATCGGGTAATTCGTTCCACACTGCACCGTCCCGTGACTGTTTGCCAGCCTCGATGGCCACCATGCCATCCATCAGGTTGCACAGCAGTCGCATCTGGCAAGCCAGTGCTGCGGCCATCAGCCAGATGCTGCCGGACAGCGCAGTGTCCACCTGCACAGCCACTACCATGCTAAGCAGCGCGAGGATGGCAAACACGACACTGAACAGTGATATCTGATTGGGCGTTACCGGGGTGGTTGCCAGCAACTGGCACAAGCGGCGAGCCCACAGGGTGGAGCGACTTGCCAGCGGTCGGCGACCCGTACCACTGACCACTTCGTGTGGCGCGTCCGGTTCACTGTCCGGCCCGGTATTGCTCTCAGGCAATTGCTCGTTCATGAAACATCCCAGCCATAGCGTACGAGATGGAAGAAGACAGGGGCAGAGAACAGGACGGAATCCATCCGGTCGATGAAACCGCCATGACCGGCAATCAGGTGTCCCCAGTCCTTGACCCCCCGATCACGCTTGATGGCGGACAGTACCAGGCCACCCAGGAAACCCATCAGCGTACAGGCCAGTGCCATCCCGGCAGACTGCAGTGGCGTAAAGGGCGTAATCCACCATAGCAGGGCACCAATCAGTGTTGCACTGAGAATACCTCCCACAGCCCCTTCCAGGGTTTTGGACGGCGACAGCTTCGGAGCAATGCGCGTGTGGCCGTACAACTTACCCCACACATATTGCAGCACATCACTGATCTGTACCACCACGACCAGATAGGCAATGAGCAGCACCTCGCGTCCAGCGTATCCGGGTATGTCCAGGGTCAGTAAAGCGGGAACATGAGAGGCACAGAATACACAGATCATCAGTGCCCATTGAGTCTCGGCAACACGTACGAGAAAGTGCTGCGTACTGCCACGCAACGCAGCCAGGATCGGCAGGAACAGGAATCCATAGACTGGAATGAATATGGAATACAGCCCATACCATTCATACCAGATAAGCACGTATTGAGCGGGCAGCACGATAAAGAATGCAGCCGCCAGTGCCCAGTGATCATCACGCCTGGTATTGGTCAGGGTGACGAATTCACGCAGTGCTGCAAACGAGCAGAATCCAAATAGTATGATGACACCGGCCTTGCCGCCCAGGAATGCCAGGCCCATCAATACAACCATGGCCCACCAGGCATTGATCCGTGCATTGAGGTTATCCACGACCGACATCCCGGGCTGCGGGGAATCCTGCGCTGCCGAGGGCGTCGCAGCGGACTGGCCGTGTCTCTGCCTGGCGGCCAGCCATTGACCGATGATAGTGGCTAGCACCAGAACTGCGGCCACACCACCGAGCAACAGGAGCAGGTCACTGCGCGATTCATTCATGATGCGTTTTGCGCCGCCGAGCCGCCATTGTCCAGAGACTGCAAGGCCAGCTCGGCCCGTGACAGAAATGACTTTTTGTCTTCCTTTGCCACCCGTGCCAAGGGTGCCCCGAAAGTGACGCTGCACACCAGGGGTATGGGGATCACTTCACCCTTGGGCAGAACGCGATTCAGATTACTGATCCACACCGGCACCAGATCGATATCCGGACGCAGCCTGGCCAGGTGAAAAAGGCCACTCTTGAAGGGTAGCAACCTGGATTCCCCGGTGTTGCGGGTGCCTTCGGGAAAGATGATCAGGGATTCACCCGCATCCAGTACATCGCTCATCTGGGCGATCGGGTCGTTGTCGCGGCGAGACCGGTCACGCTCGACCAGGACCGCGCGAAACACATCGCGACCGATGAAGCGACGCAGTGGAGACGTCAGCCAGTAATCCGCACCCGCAACGGGGCGTGTGCGTTGCCGCAATACAGGAGGCAACACTGTCCATAGCAGTACGAAATCGCCATGGCTGCAATGATTTGCGTAGTAGATACACTGCGCTGTGCGCGGCGCGGTCCCTTGCCACCGGGCATGAACTGCAGTGACGAACCGGGCAAGGATGACGATGACGCTGGCCGCCACCCGGATGCACAGTTTACGCAGAGTTGACATGGCTGCCTGCTGAGCTGTCGACCCGGGTTCTACCGTATTCAGGGAACTGCCCGGCAATGCCTGCGCCGGAACGTCACCAGCAGCCCGACCAGTAGTCCGGCCAGCAGTGTCAGTGGATGCACTCTGCCGGTGTTGGCAAGCCCCGTGGAGGCACTCCTGATGGCCGCACCCATGGACGGTTCATCTTCAATGTAGAAAGAGGCCATGGAGTTTATCTGCGTCACCGCGTCAGCATAATCGGCCAGTCTCTCGGCAGCAACCTCGTTTTTCAGCGTCTGGTAGCGGAAGGTCACACTAAGCCGGGTGCCATCTTCACTGATCGTCGATGTCTTGGAGAAGTTCATCCAGTCGTTTTTCAGTTCCCCTTCGAGATCATCAACCCGGTGGGCTTCGCCCATCAGCACGTCCCAGGTTTCTTCGATCATGATGGGATGAACTATTTCATAGGGCAGACGCCGACCGCTGATGCGCTCGGGCATGTCCAGATAGGCAATGATGTCATCGGCGTACACCCAGCGATAACGTTCCACATTCCTGTCAGCGTTCCAGAATTCCGGTATGCGGTACTGTTCGGTTACCACGACCGTGTTACCGGGCTCCTCGCCGAATGTTGGCGGACCGCTCGCCGCGATACTGCCGAAATAGTCCTGGTAGTACTTCAGATAGGCGTCACCAAGCCCATGAACCCCGTCTCTGTCCAGGCCGTGACGTACACTCTCCGCCCACCGTCCGGTTTTCGACGTCACGACCTGCAGGCTGACCGCAACCGGGTCGATGGAACCGGCTTCACCCGAGCTCTTCCGGGAGGCTGGCGACGTATCCGGCGGTGGCACTTTCAACGTAACTGGCTGCTGAGCCGAGTTGCGCTGGCTGGCGGGCGATACACTGCCGGGTCTGCCCGTAGCGGAGTTCAAGTCCTGCTGCGAGCCTGGCAGCGTCAGGGACTTGTGCACGGTCATCTGGTAGCGCGCTCTGCGATTGCCCATTTCGCTCAATCCCGCGGAGTCTTCTGCCAGGATCAGGGCGCGACCATAGTCCGGTTCATACATCTGGCCAAGTGCGCCTGACTGATTGCGACGTGTCGGATCGATGAAGTGCGATTCTTCCCCCGACTTGACGTGCACGATGACATGATCGAAGGCGTGTAAGCGGTACGGGTAACTGGCTGATTCCAGTCCGCGCCTGGTATTGACCAGCGCCGCCTGTGCCTTGATGCCCAGTTCCTCCAGCAGCGCCATGAGTAACAGGGTCTTGTCCTTGCAGTCGCCATAGCGCCTGGACAGTGTCTCCTGCGGTCGCGACGGCCAATGCGAATTCCTGCCAAGCTCGACGCCGAAGTAGCGTATCTCTTCCTGGACCCAGCGCAGGGCAGCCCCTATCTGTTCGTCCAGGTCATCGTATGAGGTTCGTATGACACTGGCAATGGTGGCTATCTCGGTGTTCGCCACTGGCGGCAGCTGGTACATCGGCAGTGCCCACTCCACCACCGAACGCCAGTCTTTCATATCACTGAAGACCATCGTGCCACGATCGTGGTGCCAACTTGGTACGTCTTCTTCCGGGTTGAATTCAGGCACACCACGTTGATCGATGATCAATTCCTGCACACCGTTCTCTACCTGGCTCAACACCGGTATATCACCCCCACGTACGCGTCTGTTCAGCGGCCGGTCAGGTGAAGTAAGAATTCTCGTGTATTGACGATCCAGTGGACTCCAGAGCTCGGTATGGACCCGAAACTCCCGATTACCGGCGAAGATCGGGTTCTCTCCGTCCACGGAGTAGGCATACCGCACCATGTCCCCACTGCGTACATCATCCATGACGATAGCCAGGGTGCGTGTGCCGTCGTAGATCAGTTGCAGGCGATCGCTCTCCGTTCGCAGGAGATCCAGACGAGCGGACGGCAGTTTGTCGATCAACTCGTCGCCCCGCTTGATCCACAACTCGTGCAGTGACAGGCGTTCATAACTCGGATCGAAAGCTATCTCGATAGCGGAGTGGTTTTCGACAGCAAAGGAATTGGACAGGACATATTCCACCGCATTGAAGTAACCGCTCTGGCCGGGTATCACACCGTTGTACTGGAAATCCTGGAGGCGAGCGTGATAGCCCTGTCTGACTTCTCCACTGGCCTGCAGAGCAGGATCGAACGCCGGTGTCGGCTTCACCCAGGCTGGGAGCGGCGCAATGGTATAGCCGTTGCCGGGGAGAGCGGAGGATACCTGCTTCGGACTGGCCAGACCGGGTGCGGCGGCCGGCACCCGCAAGCGCGTCTCATCCATCACACGCGGCAGTTCGGGTGACAGCGCCAGTGAGCGCTCACCGGCAATTGCGGCCTGCAGCGACAGCAGGTACAGGCTGATGACAGCTGTCAGTGCAGCCCGGGAAATGCAGGAACCCGAACGCCTACTCGCTTTGCGACCCATGACTCTGCAAGACTGTTTGTGGACTCGTATGTCACTTGTCGGCCAGTAAAGTGAATTGTTACAGCCTGGTCACCCATTACGTGAGGCGCGACACATCTCCTGCCAGCCAACCCAGCGGATCGGCAGGATCCACCCCATCCATGAATGGCAGATTTCTCTGCCGGTGGGTTACCTGATAGACCAGTCCAATCCAGTTGCCGACCAGCGCCTCGCCACTGTCATGCCAGGTGTTGGACAGGCGCGGGGCAATCAGTTTTTCAGGAAATTCCGCTACGGCCAGACCGGCCGCAAGGGCCTGCATGACACGTGCCTTGTATTCATCGGACAACGCCTTGGCATAGCGATCAAAGTAATGCTGCGGAATGGGTGGATACTGCGGTAGCTTACCGTCGATGAAGGCACCGATATCACGCTTGTATTCCTTCAACAGGCTGATACTGTCGTATTCAGGGTGGCCCTGGAGAAACAGCGTCCTGAATCCATCCGGGCTGACAGCCAACTGCACACCGGGCTCCGCTCCACTGATCAGTACATGCAGCCCGGCATCGCGCAACTGTTGCTCGCTGACTTCATTGAATCGTGAATGCGGCACGAACAGACGTGTGTTGATGTCCTGGACCAGGGGGTGGTCTTTCTTCACGACTTCATGCTCGAAGACACCCCAGCATTTCCTGCGCAACGCCTGCCGCCGGATACCATGACGAGCCAGCAGCACGGCGTGTGTGGCCAGGCAGGAACACAGCGTCGAGGTGACATGGTCATTGGCCCAGTCGATGGCCCTCTGCAACGGGTCCCAGAATACCTCTTCGCTCAGATCCGGCCGGGTCACATTGGCCCCACTGATGATCAGTGCATCCAGACCGGCTTCCTGCACCTGGGCAAACGGCTCGTAGTACTGGTCGATATGACGCCTCGCGGTCGGACCACGAGGAATCTCATCCAGCGTAAACGGGTGTATATAGAATTGCGAAATCGGATTACTCGACCCCACCAGGCGAAAGAACTGCCGTTCGGTTGCTTCCAGCGCTGCGTCCGGCATCATGTTCAGCAAGCCGATATGCAGGGCGCGGATATCCTGGTCACGTGCTCGTTCAGGTGACAGGATGCGATAACCTTCTGCGCGCAATCGCTCGAAGCTTGGCAATTCATTATGTGCGACCAGTGGCATGGCTCAGCTCGCCAGTGCGTCGCCTATCAGCGACAGGAACTCATCGGCGTTCCTGACCTGGAACGCATCGCGTGCCGAGACCACGTAGCCGTACTCTCTGGCGATTGATTCATAGCGCGGGACCCGGGCTTTGAACAGATGCGGGAAAACCCAGCGCACGAAGTCAGCCGGGTCTATCTGGGCAGTATATTCAAGTCCCCGCTCTGCATAGTATGCAGCAAGCTGAGTGTCGAGGAACTCCTCCCGGTAATACAGTGGCTTCGGATTTCTCGCCGCACGATCGATCAGGAAGGCTTCGTCCTCCGGACTGGTCTGCAGGTAGATCATCACGGTACTGGAGGCTACCGAGGCAATGACGTCGGCATCGTCGATCTCACAGAAGCTGCCACTGGCGTCATTGAGAAAATGATCGTAGCCATAGATGGTCTGTGCCCGTTCGGCAAAATGTTCTACATCCCGCATGGCTGCAATCTCCGCTTCCAGGTGCAGTGCCTGACGTCGCTTGAATTCGGCAATGGCCAGCCCGCCAAGGTCCGGATTACCCAGCATGCCCAGAAATGTGGACAGCGGCTTGAGATTGTCCACCGTGATGTTATTGCTGATATAGATCGAATCGGATCGCAACAGGTCGCGCAGAAATGGCACCAGCATGGCCTGTGCCTTGATGTTATCCAGAATGGGTTCATCGAGGTAGCGGGTGCCGATCCGGTAGTCGACCGAATAGTGAAACCAGTCATCGCTGCGCAACAGGTTGGCCAGGCGCGTCTTGCCGACTCCGGACATGCCCAGCAAAGTGACCCGCTTGCGCGGCCAGTCGAGGAACTCCTGACGATCCATTCGCATGTGTGAAGATTATCAGCTGCCAAACGTATCGCACTGGGTCGGATCACCGGAGTTGAGCCCGACGTACAACCACTCCTGCCGTTGTTTCGACGAACCGTGGGTGAATGCCTCGGGACGAACCCGGGCACCTGCACGGCTCATCAATGCATCGTCACCGATTCGGGCTGCGGCATTCATGCCCTCCTCGAGATCGCCCGGCTCGAGCAGCTGACTGTCCTTGTGGGCGTGATGTGCCCAGACACCGGCGTAACAATCTGCCTGCAGCTCGGTCCGCACGGACAGCTGGTTGGCCTCTGTCTTGCTCACGCTGCGCTGGCGTTTCTGTACCGCCATGGACACGCCAAGCAGGTTCTGCACGTGATGACCGACTTCATGCGCCAGTACATAGGCCTGCGCGAAATCGCCGCCCGCACCCATCTTCTGCAGTTCCCGGAAAAAATTCAGATCGATGTAAACCTGGTAGTCACCCGGGCAATAGAATGGTCCGGCCGCAGACGAGGTGAACCCACAGGCCGAACTGACACCGCCGTCAAATATGATGAGCTTGGGCGGTTGATACTGCTGGTTTGCTTCCCTGAACAGTTTGCTCCAGACATCTTCGTTGTAGGCCATCATCGCCTTGACGAAATCGGTGGCTTCATCATCCGTGCGCGCCGGACCGGCAGAGGGCGGTGCCAGTTGAGGCAATCCGGCAGTACCCGATGAACCACCCGAGCCCAGGAATCCCGTCAGATCCACACCCAGGAACATACTGACCAGCAAGACGATGATGCCGACGCCGCCACCAATTTTCAGACCTCCGCCACCAGGCAGGCCGCGTCGACCTGCCGACATGCCGCGCCTGTCTTCCACGTTGCTGCTTCGTCTTCCCCCTCTCCAGCGCATCTATGGCCTCCAGCAAGTTTGTTACACCACGGTACACCCGGGTACCAGGCGATTTTCCACATGGTAGATTGTTACATGTTTTCACGACCGTTGATTCACTCTCACCAAACCTCATGAACGGCCCAGCTACAGCGTCCCTGGTTGACAGCCATGTGCACACCGATGATGCGCGTCTGGAAGTCGATCGTCCGGAGGTGCTGCGCGCTGCGCGTGCCGCCAACGTCATCGCCCAGATCGTCCCGGGCATCTCGCTCAGGCTCTGGCCACGAGTCAAAACGCTCTGTGCGGATCATCCAGACCTGTATCCCTGCTATGGCCTGCACCCGTGCTACACCCACGAACACAAATCAGGTCACATCGAGGAGCTGGCACTCTGGCTTGGCCGCGAACATCCGGTAGCGGTGGGAGAGTGCGGACTGGACTACCAGGTAGCCGGTGCAGACAAGGCGTTGCAGCAACACCTGTTTTCGGCCCAATTGTCTCTGGCGCGTGAATTCGACCTGCCGATCGTCATTCATGCCCGAAAAGCGGTGGAGGACGTCATCCGGATGATTCGCTCGTCCGGGCATTATCGCGGCATGGTCCACAGCTACAACGGATCGGCGCAACAGGCCACCCGGCTCATCGATCTGGGCTACAAGCTCAGCTTTGGCGGAGCCGTCACCTATGACCGTGCCAGGCGGTTGCGCGAACTGGTGGCACATCTGCCGCTGGATGCATTACTGCTGGAGACGGATGCACCCGACCAGCCTGACGCGCAGCATGTGCGCATGCGCAATGAGCCGGCGTTTCTGGTCGATGTCTGGCGCTCAGTCAGTGCCTTGCGCAAAGAAGATTCAGCAACGGTTGCCGCCGCCACGACCAGAAACGCCATTGAACTGTTTCACCTGTCACTGGCAACGGTTCCGCAGTCCCTGGCCACAGCCTGAGCGCAGCCACGAAGTGCCTGCTGGATGGTGTCGGCGGTTCATGAAAAGTGCGCGCCAGCCAAGCTGGCCTCAACTCGCCTGTAATGTCTCATTGAGGCTAGTATGGAAAACGGTCAGGCACAGTGATCTGGGCCATCCGGCCTTCTATCCAGGCCTGGGTTTCGGCCAGCAGTTCTGACGAGGACTTGCCCTGGCTGTGGATGACCGGACCGATGCTGACGGTAATGGTACCGGGCCACTTGAGAAATCCCATGCGAGGCCAGAACTCACCGGCATTGAGCGCTACGGGCAGAATGTCCGCCGGTACATGCCGAGCGATCATGGCACCACCCACACGATAATTCGGCTCAGCACCAACCGGCCGTCTCGTCCCTTCGGGAAATACGATGATCCACCGTCCACGGGCCAGCCTGTCGGCCGCCTGCTCGCACATCTGCTTGATCGCCGAACGGCCACCTGCACGATCGATCATGATGAACCTGAGCACGTACAACGCCCAGCCGAAGACGGGTATGTAGAGCAGTGATTTCTTGGCCACATACACACTCGGATAAAAAATCATTGGAAGAAAATAGGTCTCCCAGGTCGACTGGTGCTTGGACATGACGACACACGGCTTGTCGGGAATGTTCTCCCTGCCATCCACCTGCCAGCTCACACCACAGATCATCCGCAGCCCCCAGATGTTCAGCCGGTTCCACAGGATCGCCAGGGCATAGCCCATGCGAAAGGAGAACAGGCCGAAGATGATGACCGGACCTCCAAGAATCAATGTCATCACTATCTGCCACACCCAGAACACGCCACTCCTGACATACAACCAGAGCCGGACCATGTCATTGCTCCTCAGCAGGTGCAAGCAGGGCATCGACAACGCTGTCGAGATCATCGTAAGCGGCAATGTGCTCAAGCCCCTTGTTATTATCCAGGGTCTTCTGCCCCTTGCCTGTGCGGACGATGACAGGCGTTGCTGCCGTCGCCATGGCCGCCTGCATGTCGCGCAGCGAGTCGCCCACGACCACCACGGTGCTCAGATCGATGTCCAGGCGCTCACTGATGGTGTAGAGCATGCCCGGGGCCGGCTTGCGGCAATTGCACTGATCGGAATCGCTGTGCGGACAGAAGGCAACCACGTCAATTCTGCCACCAGCCTGGTTCACCTTCTCGTGCATGCGCTTGTGTATGGCGTGCAGAGTATCCAGTTCGATCAGACCACGGCTGATACCACTCTGATTGGTGGCGATGGCCACATGCCAGCCGGCCTGGTGCAGGCGCGCGATAGCTTCCAGACTGCCGGGTATCGGTACCCATTCATCCGGATCGGCAACCGGACGTTGCAGGTCTTCATTGATGACGCCATCACGATCCAGCACAATGAGTTTCATCAGGACCTTTCCCCTTTTGAAGTTGCCAGCCCTTCAGCAGGCATCTCTGTCGGCTTGAGCAGACTCAGTTCAGCGGTGCTGCAGCACAATGCATTGACCTGGCTCAACAAAGCCAGTCTGTTCGCCTGCAAAGCGGCATCTTCAGCCATGACCATGACGGCATCGAAAAAGCTGTCCACAGGTTTGCGCAGGCTGGCTGTCTCGCGCATCGATGCCTGGTAGTCACGCACCGCCATGTGCTGTTCGATCAGTGGCCGGAGACGCACAAGCTCTGTGTGCAGATCCGTTTCGGCCTGTTCACTCAACAACGAGGTATCCACTGACTCTGACACCGCGACATCGACCTTCTTCAACAGATTGGCAATGCGTTTGCTCGCGGCCGCCAGAGACGCCGCCGCCTCACTGTCGCGAAATTGCTGGATTGCCTGCAAACGTGCAACGATGTCCAGCGGTCGCGTCAAGCCCTTCGCCAGTACCGCATCGATTGCATCCGCGGCAAAGCCCTGCTCGAGCAGGTAACCGCGCATGCGCTCTGTGATATACGCCAGCATCGCCGGCTTGTCGGGTGCGTTGAGCCGCTCGCCGTAGATGTGCAGCGACTGCTCCAGCAGTTCGCTCAAGTCAAGATCGAGCCTCTGTTCGACCATGATGCGCACGATACCCAGTGATGCACGACGCAGACCGAACGGATCACGAGCACCTGTCGGCTTCATGCCCAGGCCGAAAATGCCGACAAGCGTATCCGTCTTGTCGGCCAAGGCAACCACCTGGGACACTGCACCCTCTGGCAGATTGCCGCCGGCCCTGTTGGGAAAATAATGATGCTCCATCGCTTCGCAGACTGCCTCTTCATGTCCGTCGCGCTGCGCGTAGTAGCGGCCGCAGATGCCCTGCATCTTTGGCAACTCCTTGACAATTTCGGTGTTGAGATCACATTTACACAGACTGACTGCCAGTGACACCGCTGCAGTATCAACCTGGAGCTCGGTGGCAAGCCACTCCCCCAGTGATTCCATGCGCCAGACCTTGTCAGCCACACTGCCAAGTTTCTCCTGGAACAGCAGTCGCGACAGTTGTGGCTGATGCGCAGCGAGCGGTTGCTTCCTGTCCTGATTCCAGAAAAACATGGTGTCAGCAAAGCGTGGCCGGATGACACGCTCATTGCCATCTATCACGATGTCCGGATCGATGGATTCCAGGTTGGCGATCGTGATGAACGCCGGCATCAGATCACCCTGTTTGTCCATCACGGGAAAGTAACGCTGGTTTTCCTGCATGGTCTGTATCAAGGCTTCCTTGGGTATCTCCAGGAACTCCCGGTCAAACCGCCCGGCCAGCGCGACCGGCCATTCCACCAGCGCATTGACTTCATCCACCAGTTCCTCATCCAGTACGGCACTCCCGCCCAGCGAGGTGGCAAGCGCGCCGACTGCGTCGATGATGTGCAATCGACGCCGTACGGGATCCGCCATGACCCTGGCAGATTCCAGCGCCGACTCATAGGCGGACGGACTGGTAATGCGCAACGCTTCCGGCGCGTGAAAGCGATGTCCGAAGGTGTTGCCCGCGGCCTCCAGACCCAGCACCTGCAACGGCAGCACAGTCTCACCGTGCAGGGCAAGCAGCCAGACCACCGGCCGCAGAAACTCGTGTGAATGAGCCCCCCAACGCATGCGCCGAGGCATCGGCATGCTCCGCACAAGCTCCGGCAATTCCTCCGCCAGGACATCAGCCAGTGATCTTCCTGCCTGTCGTTGCCGCACGACCATCCATTCACCCTTGGGTGTCTCGATGGTCGTCAACTCATCCACTGTTACCCCCGCCGACTTCATGAAACCCTGCAGCGCTCGGGTGGGCTCACCATCCTTGAAAGCCGCCGACCTGGCTGGCCCACGTCGCTCCACTTCGGTATCCGGCTGCCTGTCACCCACTCCGGCAAACCGTGCCGCAATGCGTCTTGGTGTGGCGAAGATCTCCGGCTCAGCGGAACACAGCTTGCTGCCCTTCAGCGCCGCCGACAGCGCCTGACCCAGGTGGTGCGCCAACGGCATGACCGACGCTGCAGGCAATTCCTCGCAGCCCAGCTCGATGATCAGATCAGCCATTGACTGCTACCCCTGGTGCCGCTGTTGCGTCGGCCTCTTTCAGCAAAGGAAAATCCATGGCCTCGCGTTTGCTGATCCATGCATCAGCCACCTGCCGCGACAGAGTACGCACCCGCAGAATGTAGCGCTGTCGTTCGGTAACGGAGATGGCATGCCGTGCATCCAGCAGATTGAACGAATGGGAAGCACGCAACACCTGTTCATAGGCCGGCAAGGGCAACTGCAGCCTGCAGAGGCGATCGCAATCCTGCTCGCACTGGTCGAACTGGTTGAACAGGGCGTCCACATCGGCATGTTCGAAGTTGTAGGCCGACTGCTCCTGCTCATTTTGATGGAAAACCTCACCGTAGCTCACCGGCCCCCTGGCTGACTGGCCCCACACCAGGTCGTAGACGCTCTCCACACCTTGTATATACATCGCCAGTCGCTCGATACCGTAGGCAAGTTCCCCCAGCACCGGCTTGCAGCTGATTCCGCCACACTGCTGAAAATAGGTGTACTGGGTGACTTCCATGCCGTTGAGCCAGACCTCCCAGCCGAGTCCCCAGGCACCAAGAGTCGGCGATTCCCAGTTGTCTTCGACAAAGCGGATATCGTGCGCCAGCAGGTTGAAGCCCAGTGCTTCCAGAGAACCCAGATACAAATCCTGCATGCCATCCGGCGAAGGTTTCATGGCCACCTGAAACTGATAGTAATGCTGCAGGCGGTTCGGATTGTCGCCATAGCGCCCGTCGGTGGGCCGCCGCGATGATTGTGTATGGCAGGCATACCAGGGCTCGGGACCTATTGCCCGCAGAAACGTCGACGGATGAAAAGTCCCAGCACCCATCTCCATGTCATAAGACTGCTGCACCAGGCAGCCCTGGGCAGCCCAGTAATTCTGCAGCACAGCGATCATGCCCTGAAAGGTGTTCACATCTGGCTGCACGGCAGCTTCGGTCATGGTCGGTTCCAGCTCTTGGCGTGAATGAAAAGTGTGCCAGTGTACTTAATCCGGCGACCGCCGACGATACGGTAGAATGCCGTGTCGGTGTCGGACGCTGGACTGGCGTCTGCCGCGGCTGCACATGATGCCCCAAGAGTGCGCCCTATAACAGTGCACAATTCATCCATCTGCACTGATGATGTGCATAACCGTTAACCGGCAATTCTTTAACTATCTGAATTTGAAGTCTTTTTATTCGCACAAAAATTGGTACGCACCCTGCACCATCAGCGCAGGAGCGCGCACCACGCGTGCGTGGCCAACTACACACATTTAACCAGGAAAACTACCCATGTCTGCGAGTGACGTTCTCAAGACCATCAAGGATAACGACGTGAAGTTTGTTGATTTTCGCTTCACGGACCCGCGCGGCAAAGAGCAGCACACCACGATTCCGGCATCGCTGTTCGAAGAAGACCTCTTCGAGGACGGCCAGCCCTTCGACGGATCCTCGATCGCCGGCTGGAAAGGCATCAATGCCTCAGATATGTTGTTGATGCCGGATGCAGAGACAGCGGTGCTGGATCCGTTTACCGAAGAGGCGACCCTGAACCTGCGCTGCGACATCGTCGAACCTGACACGATGGAAGGTTACGAGCGGGATCCGCGTTCAGTTGCACGCCGTGCCGAAGCCTATCTTGCCTCTACCGGTATCGCCGACGCCGCGTATTTCGGTCCGGAACCCGAGTTCTTCGTGTTCGACGATGTGCGCTGGGCTACCGACATGAAAGGCATGAGCTATGCGATCGATTCCGACGAGGCTGCCTGGAACACCAACAAGAAGATGGAAGGTGGCAACACGGGTCATCGCCCGGGTGTCAAAGGCGGTTACTTCCCGGTCCCTCCCGTCGACTCACTCTATGATCTGCGCTCCACCATGTGCCTGGTGCTCGAGCAGATGGGTGTCAAACCCGAAGTGCACCATCACGAAGTCGGTACCGCTGGCCAGTGTGAAATCGGTACGCGTTTCGACACACTGGTCAAACGCGCGGACCAGACTCAAATCCTCAAGTATGTCGTCATGAACGTGGCTCACCAGTATGGGCGCACGGCCACTTTCATGCCCAAGCCGATCGTCGGCGACAATGGCAGCGGCATGCACGTTCACCAGTCCCTGTTCAAGGACGGCAACAACATGTTCGCCGGCGAACTGTACGGCGGCCTGTCTGAAACCGCGCTTTTCTATATCGGTGGCATCATCAAGCACTCGCGTGCCATCAACGCCTTCTCCAATGCCTCCACCAACAGTTACAAACGACTGGTACCCGGATTTGAAGCACCGGTCATGCTGGCCTACTCTGCACGCAACCGTTCCGCCTCCATCCGCATACCGCATGTAGGAAATCCCAAAGGGCGACGCATCGAAGTGCGTTACCCGGACCCCACTGGCAACCCGTACCTGACCTTCTCAGCCCTGATGATGGCAGGTCTCGATGGCATCCAGAACAAGATTCACCCTGGCGACGCTGCGGACAAGGATCTGTACGATCTGCCGGCCGAGGAAGCGGCCAATATTCCGCAAGTGTGTTCTTCACTGGATCAGGCGCTGGAAGCGCTCGATGCCGATAGAGGATTCCTGACCACGGGCGGCGTCTTCACCGATGACCAGATCAACGGCTACATCAATCTCAAGATGCAGGAAGTGACACGCTTGCGCATGTCCACGCATCCGGTTGAGTTTGATATGTATTACAGTTGCTGATCACTGTCGTCGTATTACTCACCAGAAGCCCCGCATTTTGCGGGGCTTTTTTTGCAACTATTGCCTCACAATGACGCAGGCAACCGCGTGCGTTAATGGTTTTCCTGTCGCTGCATCGATCAAAGCACCTCGGCCGCGTCTGAGAGATGGCAGCCTTCAATCATGACGGTCATCTGCCAGCGCCCCTTGCCTTGTCAGAAACGTCCGGGTACGTAATCGTTGCCACCACTGAATTGCAAAGTGAGAACGTATACGGCTACTGGCGGCAAGCCTCACTGCTGTCAATTATGGCTGACCGGTCGGGACCGCATCCTGCCAACCGTTTCCCGCTCTGCACGTTTGCACCGCATCGGTGGCAGACCACGATCCAGCAACGCCATGTCGTCCAACACCATGTCACCCATCTGCAGGAAAGCCGAGTCCAGTGCGCCAGCCCGATGAGCCGAGCGTAGAAATCCGGGTAGCTTGCGCACCGGATGATCCAGTGGCAGTGGCTCCTCTGGAAAGACATCACTGGCAGCAGTGACCCTGCCGCTCCTTACCGCGTCCATCAGTGCATCAAAATCGACGACGTCTGCCCGACTCAACAGGATGAGTGATGCCCCCGGACGCATCAGCGAGAAAGACCCGGCATCCAGGAAGTGCTGGTTTTCAGAGGTCACGGCGGCGACGACGAATACCACATCACTTTGCGACAACACGTCCTCGATATTACTCGGGATGACGCCATGCTCGCGCAGCAGGGAATCCGGTAACCAGGGATCGAATACCCGCACCCTGGCGCGAAAGCCTGACAACAGCCGATTGATTGCTTTGCCCAGGTCACCAAAGCCCACCAGCCCAACATCCGAACCAGACAGGCAGCGTGCGCCGGCATTGCCCTCTCCCCCCCAACGCTCGCGACCTTCACGGAAATCCAGATCGGCGTCTACGATTCCGCGAGCAAGATTCAGGGCTAATGCCAGTCCCAGTTCCGCCACCGGTTGCGCGAACACGGCGCCGGTGGTCACCACGTGTATGCCGCGCTCGAACAGCACCTCGTAGGGCATGTTATCCATCAGATTGCTTTCGACATTGAAAATACAGCGCAGTCGTTTCAGTTTACCCAGCACGTTCTCATCCAGGGGTGGCTGACCAATGATGTAGCGGGTGCGCGATAAAGTAGCGTCATCCAGCAAGGCGACCGAATCCGCTTCGCATTCGACGATCTCGTACTGGTCAAACAGCCGTTTCATCTGGGCGGGCGTGAACAAGATCTGCAACGTACGCGGCTCGGGCGCACAGATGATTACCGGGCGATCTCTTACAGCCATCTGTTGCTCCCTGATTGCCTGGATAGCTAAGCTTGATGAGTCAAACCACGTCGTCTGGAGATCGCCTGCGGTTCGTGCCATGGCGGTGCTATCGGCCATGTATCCGACGTTTACTGTCTCATCGAGGCTAAGAATAAATCGATTTACTTAGCAAGTAAATCGATTTATTCTTTGTTCATGAGTAGAGTGCTCTTACATCGTCCGTCCATCCATGACGTGGCGAAAGAGGCGGGACTGTCAGCAGCCACTGTCTCCAAGGTGATGCGAGGTATCGGCAATGTCCGCGCGGAAAACGCATCCAGAGTCAACGCGGTGGTCGAATCCATGGGCTACCGGGTCGATCCGGTTGCCGCCGATCTACGTCGTGGCACACGCCGGATCATCGGCGTAGTGGTACCCGAACTGGAAAGCTCTTTTTTTGGATCCCTGATCACCTCCATCGAGTCCCAGACCGAACGGCTTGGTTACACGCTGGTGATGTCATCGAGTCGTGAATCCGAAACTCGGGAAAAGGAACTGATTCAGCGACTGCAGGATCTGCGCGTCGCCGGCACCATCCTGGCGCCGGTACGAAGTGAAACAGGCAGTGGCGCTCAGTTGCTTAAATCACAGCAGATGAGTGCCGTACTGATCGACCGTGTGGCCGATGACCGCCAGTTGGACACGGTATCTGTCGACAACAGGATGGCCAGCATCAAAGTTGCGCAACTGCTGGCAGCGTCAGGTCATCGCCACATCCTGATACTGGGACTGGACAAGAAATCCACCAGTACAAGGCTCCGCTGCGAAGGCTTTGTCAACGAATTCCGGCAGCTGCAACCGTCCTGCCGAATTGATGAGGTATTCACCCGGACCGGATTGAATGGGCTGCGCGAGAACCTCAGTCACTATTTTTCCGACAACAGACCCACGGCGATCTTCTCCCTGTTTCTAAACGGTACGCTGCTGGCGCTGTCCGAATTGCGGCGCATAGACCTGCACTGCCCCGACGATATTTCCCTGATCGGCTTTGACGACTCTGAGTGGATGCAGGCCATGCATCCCGCCGTTACCAGTGTCGTCCAGCCCGTCAATGAAATTGCGCAGCAGGCGGTGTCACTCCTGATGAGAAGAATTCACAGCGGGCAGGCTGACACGGTGGCCCATGAAGCCACTTGTCATATTGAAATCCGGGAGTCTGTTCGGGCATTGAATCAGACTGCCAGATGATGTACTGCCGGTCCGCCCGGCAGCAAGCAGGATCGCGACAAAGACGTCAACAGCCTTGTCGTGAACTACAGAGCTCATACAAAGGAATCTGACAATGAAATTCACCACTCCATGGAAAATGCGTCATCTCGGCCTGTTCTGCACCGCAGGACTGCTGGCGCTCTCTCAACCAGGCTATACTCAGGATGGCGAATATGCCGTACTGATGAAAACGCTGTCCAACCCGTTCTGGGGCGCTATGGGTCTCGGGATCGAGGAAGCTGCCACGGCTGGCGACATTGCCTATACCATACAGGCCGTAGAAAGCGACCAGGCAGCCGAATCCCAGCTCAATGTGTGCAATACGATGCTGGAACGCAAGCCTGTCGCGATGATCACGGCCGCTATCAATTCGACCAATCTCCTGCCCTGTCTCAAATCAGCTCTGGCCAGTGGCAGTGTCGTGGTTGATCTGGACGGTAATCTGGATCCGGAAATCCTCGCCAAGGAAAACATCGAAATCAGTTTTCGCATCGGATCGGACAACGTCGCGGCTGGCGCTCAGGGCGCGGAGTATCTGGTCTCCAAGGCAGGTGGCGATGCCACAGGCCCGGTACTGGTCATAGAAGGCTTGTCCGGCAATATCACCGGACAGAAACGTGCGCAGGGTTTCGCCAGCAAACTGAGTGAACTTGCGCCGGGGCTGGAAATCGTCGCCTCCTTGCCAGGTGACTGGGACCGTGGCAAGGCGGCCACCATCACCAACGATATTCTCACCAGGAATCCTGATCTGGTGGCCATTTTCGCAGCCAACGACGGCATGGCATTGGGCGCTGTCGAGGCAGCCTACGCACAGGGCAAGGGCGATCAGGTGACCATCATCGGCGTAGATGGAAATTCCGATGCAGTCAAATCAATCAAGTCCGGAAGACTCAATGCATCGGTTGCGCAACTGCCCTACCTCGTCGGCAAGCAGGCCGTAGAGAACGTTGGCAAATTGCTGGCAGGTGAGAGTATCGAAACCGACATCGCAGTGCCAACGCTGGTATTGACCAAAGAGGTTCTCGACGCGGGCACGGAGCCCATGCTGGAATTCGTCAAGTAACTCGACGACTGCCAGCCGGTAATATCCGGTAACACCTGCCCGGTCGCCTCGTGCGACCGGGCGCATCCCAGATCTCTTGCAGGCGACCGATGCCACCTTGCGTATCTGTCGGTCACCGAGGCTCCAGCGAATGACCACGCAATCCCCGCCACTATGGCAACGTGCGCAGAGTGTCGCCATCAATCGATTCCAGGTTCGGCTCGAGTCGTTGATCGTGTTGTTCGTGCTGTGTGCTGCGATGACAGCACTGTCACCCTACTTCCTGTCGTTCAGTAATTTTCTCAATATTCTACTGGCCACCTCGACAATTGGCATATTGGCCATAGCGGCAACCTTCATCATCGGCTCGGGCGGACTGGACCTGTCCCTCGGCTCCGTCATGGGACTGGCTGGCGTGGCCGGGGCTGCGGTCACCGTCAATCTGGAACTGCCGGCAGTGTTTGGTGTCATTGCCTGTATCGGGGCGGGTGCCGCTGCCGGCTATATCAACGGTCTGCTGGTAACGCGAGCCTTCGTACCTGCCTTCATCGTCACTCTAGGCATGCTGGGCCTGGCCCGTGGCCTGGCATTGGTATTGTCCGATGGACGGGTGATCTATGGCCTGCCCGAATTTCTGGTCTATCTCGGTCAGGGGCGACCATTCGGGATACCGATGCCGGCGATCATTCTGTTATTGATGGCCATCACCATGCACTGCCTGTTGGCTTATACACCATTTGGACGACATACCCTGGCCATCGGTGACAACGATAATGCAGCCAGGACAGCGGGAATCAACGTTGCAAGCTACCGGCGAAAACTCTATACCCTGTCCGGAGCACTGGCTGGCCTGGCTGGCATGTTGTTCATGGCACGCGTGAATGCTGGCGATCCAACTGCGGGTATCACCTACGAATTGACCGCCATCACGGCTGCCATCATTGGCGGCACCAACCTCTTTGGTGGGCGTGGATCGATTCTCGGCACCATGATTGGCGCCCTGATCATGGGTGTGTTGCAGAATGGACTGAACCTTCTGGCCGTCCAGTCCTATTACCAGCAAATGGCGATCGGAGCCGTACTGATATTCGCCGTATTCGTCGACCAGTACCAGCACCGCAAGGAGTCACGAGCATGAGCCTCCTGCAGGTCACCGATGTGCAGAAAAGTTTTGGAGCCGTCCACGTATTGCATCATATAGATTTCAGTGTCGATGCAGGACAGGTAGTCGGCCTGGTTGGCGACAATGGTGCGGGAAAGTCGACGCTGATGAAAATCATCACCGGCATGTACACAGCCGACCAGGGTTCGATACGTTTCAAGGACCAGGACATCACGGCCTTGAACCCCGGAGAACGTCGCGAGCTGGGTATCGAAATGATCTATCAGGATCTGGCACTGGCCCGTCAACAGGATGTGGCAAGTAACATTTTCCTGGGCAGGGAACCGCGCAAGACGGTGCTGGGCATGCCGTGGTTCGTTGACCGGCGAACCATGCATGAGGAGGCCGGGAAAATGATTGACCGACTGGGCGCCAGCCTGCCGTCGATCAGTCGGCCGGTCGGCACCTTTTCAGGTGGGCAGCAACAAACCGTGGCGATCGCGCGAGCACTGACATTCAATCCGAGTCTGGTCATCATGGATGAACCCACCGCTGCTCTGGCAGTAAAGGAAGTGCAAAGCGTTCTGAACCTGATCCGCCAGCTCAAGCAGCAGGGTATCGCGGTGGTGCTGATTTCCCACAGGCTCAATGACG
>JABDKN010000315.1 GCA_013002205.1 Granulosicoccus sp. | reverse complement strand
GCTGCAGGCGATGAACACCGGACATGACGGGTCACTGACCACCATTCACGCCAATACACCACGTGATGTACTGTCGCGCCTGGAGGTACTGGTGCTGATGGCAGGCCTGGATCTGCCGGTGGCTGCCATCCGCGAGCAGGTCGCGTCGGCTGTCGACGTGATCATCCAGCAGACACGGTTTCCATGCGGCTCACGCAAGATCACCCGCATCACCGAAGTGGTGGGTGTCGAAAGCGGAACGGTACAGTTGCAGAACCTGTTCCGCTTTGAACAACAGGGCGTAGACCAGGAACGCCGCGTGTACGGACGGTTCCTGGCCACCGGTGCAATCCCGACGTTCTACGATGAGTTGCGCGACATGGGTGTAGAGCTTGATCTGTCCTTCTTCAGCCTGGAAGGGCAGGGCACCACGCCATGAGCCTGGGCAGCGTTCTCGGGGTGCTGTTCATCAGCTTTTCACTGGTGATCTACCTCGTCATGCGCACCACCACGGATGCCTTCGATCTCTATGCGGATCGCTTGACCAGCAGTGCAGAGTCCAGATTGCAGAGGCTGTTTGTGTTCGCCGATACCCGCAAGCTGATGATGGCGTTCATCGCCACCTTGATCATGGTGCCGGTCTTCCTGCTGATGGTTGGTGCTGGTCCGTTGGCGGCACTGGTGAGTGTGGCATTGCTACTGGTGTCCCCGCGACTGCTGCTGTCCCGCCTGGCGTCCAGGCGTCGGGTCAGGATAAATCAGGCACTGCCCGATGCGTTGACCCAGATATCCGGAGCCATGCGCGCAGGTTCCACGTTTGTCATTGCCCTGCAATCCTACGTGGATGAGCACGACTGCCCACTGGGGCAGGAATTTTCCCTGCTGCTGCGCGAGCAACGGGTGGGAGCCCGGCTGGAAGATGCACTGGACAGCCTGGCCGAGCGTGTGCAGAGCGAGGAGATGGATCTGGTGGTATCTGCGGCACTCATTGCGAACGACATCGGTGGAAACCTGGCGGAAATCCTGCAGAGTCTGTCGGCAACCATCCGGCGCAAACTGGAGATGGAAGGCAAGGTCCGGGCACTGACCGCCCAGGGCAGGCTGCAGGGATTTGTCGTATCAGCGCTGCCATTTGCCATCCTTATTCCGCTGAGTTTTTTCGAACCCGAGGCCACCCGGCCAATATTCACGACACTACTTGGCTGGATTTTTCTGGCGGTGATCGTCGTCATGGTCAGTGTCGGTGGTCTGATCATCCGCAAGATCGTGAGCATCGACATATGATGACGCTGATCATCAGCCTGTTGTTTGGCGGCTTCATCGTCATACTGGTCTGGCAGGTGCATGCCCTGTTCCATCGGGTACCCGAGGAGGATCGTCATTTCCTGGATCGGCCTGCACTGGGTTTCCGCGTGGCCTGGCCCCTGATTCAGGCGCTCGTGTTCTACGCCGGGCACCTGGTGAGCGACACACAACAGGTGCTGATACTGTCCAGACTGCGGCGCGCCGGTGTGGAATACAGCTTGTCACCACAGCAATTCCTGGCTGCCAAGTGCGTATCGGCAGCAGGCTTTGGCCTGCTCGTGGCCTTTGCCGGATGGTTGATTGGCGGAGCTGCCTATGTGCTCGGCTTCATCGCCGCTATCGGGGGATATTTCTACCCGGAACTGTGGCTGCGCGAACTTACCAGCGCACGATCCACGGCCATACTGCGCACCCTGCCGTTCTACCTGGACATCATCACGCTTGCCGTGGAGGCGGGCACGAACCTCACTGGCGGATTGACACAGGCTGTGCAGAAGACCGGCGATTCTGACCTGCGGCGCGAATTCAGCCGTGTGCTCCGCGACATCCGGTCTGGAAAGTCACGGGCTGATGCGCTGCGGGATCTGTCGGATCGCACGGGCAGTCCGGCCATCAACAACGTGGTCACCGGGATGATCCAGGCTGAAAGAACCGGTGCCAGTCTCGGACCGATGCTGCGTGCGCAATCCGAGCAATTGCGCAGCCAGCGTTTCCTGCTGGCCGAGAAGAAAGCCATGGAAGCACCGGTAAAACTGCTGGCGCCGCTGGTGATGTTCATCTTTCCCACGACCGGGCTCGT
>JABDKN010000266.1 GCA_013002205.1 Granulosicoccus sp. | reverse complement strand
CATGTACGCAGTCTGCTGCCCACCCGCTATCGCTTCCGCGTGGTGGACGCCAGGGGACGGGATATCCGTGACAGTCGACAGGCATCCCACTCTACACAGGGTGAGTGCCCGGAAAATGACTCTACACATGTAGAGAATCCAGTAACTGACTCTACACGTGTAAAGAATCCTGCAACTGACTCTACACGTGTAGAGAATCCTGACACTGACTCTACACGTGTAGAGAATCCTGACACTGACTCTACACGTGTAGGTTGCCGGAATAACAATCCACCCAATACGATGAACAATCCCCACTGGCCGGGAGTGGCAGAATGCACAGTGGATTATCCGATATACGACTCATGATACGACACTGTTTCAGGTTACCTCGCGCTTTACCTGAAACTGCGGCTGCTTCCAACGCTCGTTGTCCAGTACCTCCTGAAGTATATCGACCGCCGAAATTATATCGGTCTCATCCAGGTACAGTGGTGTAATACCAAAACGAATGATATTCGGCGCCCTGAAATCACCGATTACACCCTGTGCGATCAATGCCTGCATGATCGCGTAGCCATGTTGACAGGTAAATGATACCTGGGAGCCTCTGGATTGCGGATCACGTGGACTGGCAAGCGTCAGCGCCGGACAACGCTGATCTACTTCCAGGATGAACCGTTCGGACAGAGCAATACTGGCAGCCCGGATAGCCTGCATGTCCACTCCCTCCCATGCATCAAGGGCAGCTTCCAGTGCACTCATCTGAATGACCGGCGGCGTGCCTACGCGCATGCGCTGCACGGACGGCGCTGGTCGGTAATCCGGCTCGAAGGCAAACGGCGCATCATGCCCCATCCACCCAGACAGAGCAGGTTGAATTCGCTGTATCAGATCGGGGCGAACATAGATGAACGCCGGGGATCCAGGCCCGCCGTTCAGGTACTTGTACGTACATCCCACCGCAAATTCACATTGTGTCGCTGTTAATTCTACAGGCAGGGCACCAGCACTGTGTGCCAGATCCCACAAGCTGATCGCCCCGGCCTCCTGGGTAAGTGCTGTCAGGCGCTGCATGTCGTGCAGTCGTCCACTACGGTAATCCACCTGGGTGAGCATTACCACCGCAACAGATTCGTCGATGCAATGTTCCACGTTTTCCGGATCGACCACACGCAACTCATGGTCGCCATCCAACGTCCGCAACAATCCCTCTGCCATATACAGATCCGTGGGAAAGTTACCGGTGTCAGACAGTATGATGCGTCGATCCGGGCGCAATTCCAGGGATGCAGCCAACGCCTGATATACCTTGATCGACAAGGTATCGCCCATGACCACACTGCCAGCCGGTGCTCCGATCAGGCGTGCGATACGATCGCCAACCCTGGCAGGCTGACCCATCCAGTCCGACTCATTCCATGCACGAATCAGTTGTGCTCCCCATTGATGCTCGATTACATCAGTGACGTGTGCAGATACCGTTGCTGGCAGAGGACCCAGGGAATTTCCGTCCAGATAGATGACCCCCGCGGGAATGTCGAACAATTCCTTCCTCGGCAACTGTACGGTCAAGCTCAACTCCTGTTCGCGGTGCTCTTGGCCTTCAATTGATCTCGGGTTCGGGCACCGATGCGCCAAAGCCTGTCTTGAGAAAGTCGAAGTCACAACCCTTGTCGGCCTGCTCGATATGCCGCGCAAAAATGAAACCATAGCCCCGTTGGTATCGTGGCGCCGGTGGCTGCCAGTGTGCACGGCGGTGTTGCAGTTCTTCATCACTGACCTTGAGGTGCAAACGGCGCTGGGGAATGTCGAGTTCGATGATGTCACCGTTTTCGACCAGGGCAAGCGGCCCGCCGATGAAGGATTCCGGTGCCACGTGTAACACACAGGCACCAAATGCAGTACCGGACATACGCGCATCACTCAGTCGCACCATGTCGCGGTGACCGTCCTTGAGCAAGGCCTTGGGCATGGGCACCATTCCCCATTCCGGCATGCCGGGACCACCTTGCGGACCTGCATTGCGCAGGATCAGCACGTGATCGGGCGTCATCGGATAATCCGGATCATCGATGATGGCCTTCATGTCGGCATAGGAATCTGCAACGAGGGCGGGGCCGGCGTGAACATGAAATTTCGGATCACAGGCAGCCGGCTTGATGACCGCTCCATCGGGAGCCAGATTTCCCTTGAGAACCGCAAGAGAACCTTCGTGATACACCGGATTGCTCACAGGTCGAATCACGTCATCGTTGTAGTTGACGGCATCCTTTATTCCCTCACCCAGAGCTTTACCGGTGACGGTCATCGCAGACAATTCCAGGCGGTCACCCAGCTCCCTCATTAGAGCCGGCAGGCCGCCTGCGTAAAAGAAGTCTTCCATCAGGTATGTCTTGCCGGAAGGGCGAATATTGGCAATGACCGGCACCTGGTGACCGATTCGATCCAAATCTTCAAGGCCCCATTGCACACCGGCACGTCGGGCCATGGCAATCAGGTGGATGATGGCGTTGGTGGAGCATCCGGTCGCCATCGCCACGGTCGTGGCGTTGCGAGTGGATGCTTCAGTGATTATCCTGTCCGGTGTCAGATCTTCCCACACCATATCGACGATACGCCGGCCACAGGCAGTCGACATGCGCTGGTGATTGGCATCAGCGGCGGGGATCGATGACGCACCTGGCAGGCATAAACCAAAAGCCTCGGCGATGGCCGTCATGGTTGAGGCCGTGCCCATGGTCATGCAGTGTCCGTAGGAGCGTGCAATACCACCTTCGATACCGGTCCATTCCTGACTGGTGATGGTACCCGCACGGCGTTCATCCCAGTATTTGAACGCATCCGTACCCGAGCCCAATACCTTACCTGCATAGTTACCACGCAGCATGGGGCCCGCCGGCAGGTAGATAAACGGCAAACCCATGGAGATTGCGCCCATGGTGAGGCCGGGCGTGGTCTTGTCGCACCCGCCCATCAGAACGGCACCATCGACGGGATGCGAGCGCAGCAGCTCCTCCGTTTCCATGGCCAGCATATTGCGGTAGAGCATGGTGGTCGGTTTGACGAAGGTCTCCGACAGGGACAATGCCGGCAGTTCCATCGGCATGCCGCCGGACTGCAGAATGCCGCGTTTGACCCACTCCACCCGGTCCTTGAAGTGCATGTGGCAGGGCTGTGCCTCGGACCAGGTATTGATCACGGCAATGATCGGCCGCCCTTCCCAGTCCTCGGGTCCGTACCCCATCTGCATGGCGCGCGAACGATGTCCAAAGGAACGGAAATCATCCGGTTCCATCCAGCGCGCGGAGCGTAATTCTTCAGCTTTCCTGGTCATGGACTGTGTACTCCGACGATGTGAAATTACCCGGCGTACGCTTCCGTTCGGCTCAATGCATCACTGGCGTATCGGCAGTTGACTGGTCGCTATGCCGGCGGTTCATTAAGCCGGCTGTTCACTAAGCTGGCGGTTCACTATGCCGGCGGTTCATTATGCCGGCGGTTCATTAAGCTGGCGGTTCAATCAAAAGGGGATGTCGTCATCGAAGTCGCTGCTGACTTTCTGCTTGGAAAGTTCCGGTTCAGGCTTCTGTCCGGCCTCAGCAGCATCAGCCGGGCCATCACCCGCCCTGGAAATTCGCCAGGCCTGCAGATTGGTGAAATACCTGCCCTGCCATTCACGTCCCCGCAAGTCGAATTCGACGTCGATGCTGTCGCCTTCGGCATAGTCATCGATCAGCTCGCACTTGTCCTGCACCAGCTGAAATTTCACCATCTGCGGGTATTGACCATCGGCCACTTCGATGACGAATTCACGCGCCTGGAACGTGCCGCTTTTCTGTTCAGTGTCAAAGATCTTCTCGATCTTCCCGGTTGCCTTATAGCCCATGTAATTACACTCGATTAGTGGTTTGTTGATGCCGACTCACGGACTGAATCGCTGCAGTGTACGGAGCGCAAGCTCAGTTGCGTGTCGCCGGGATGATCGGGGTACTGCAGTCGACGTCAGCGTTCTGTGCCCGATGACGCAGTGCGTGATCGACCAGCACCAGAGCCAGCATCGCCTCGGCTATGGGTGTGGCCCTGATACCGACGCAGGGATCATGACGACCAGTCGTGACCACCTCGATGTCGTTGCCGTGGATATCCACACTCCTGCCCGGCAGGCGCACACTGGATGTTGGCTTCAGGGCCAGCGCTGCCGTAATGCTCTGCCCGGATGATATGCCGCCAAGAACACCTCCGGCTTCGTTGGAAAGAAATCCCTGGCTGGTGATCTCGTCCCGATGTTCGGTGCCTTTCTGTGACACACAGGCGAACCCGGCACCGATCTCGACACCCTTGACCGCATTGATACTCATCAGGCCGTGAGCTATATCGGCATCGAGCCGGTCGAAGACCGGTTCGCCCCAGCCAACCGGCACATTGTCTGCCTGCACATTGACCCTGGCTCCGATGGAATCCCCTGCCTTGCTGAGTTGTTGCATGTAGGTTTCCAGCTCCGGCAGTTGCGCGGCATTGGGCCAGAAAAACGCGTTGTTCTCGACCTCTTCCCAGTCAAATGCCGACCGGTCGAGCTTGATCGGGCCCAGCTGGGACAGGTACCCGCGAATCCTTACCCCACCGAGCGAAGGCTGTGCCAGTACCACTTTGGCGATGGCACCTGCAGCGACGCGCATGGCGGTCTCGCGAGCCGAGGATCGTCCGCCACCCTTGTAGTCCCTGAACCCGTATTTCTGCTGATAGGTGTAATCTGCGTGGGCAGGTCTGAACTGCTCCCTGATCCTGTCGTAATCGCGTGAGCGCTGATCAGTATTACGGATCAGCAGGCCTATGGGAGTACCGGTCGTCTTCCCCTCGAACACCCCGGACAGAATCTCTACCTCATCGGCCTCGCGTCGCTGCGTCGTGTAACGGCTCTGCCCCGGCTTGCGCCTGTCAAGATCCCGTTGCAGGTCATGGCTGTCCAGTGGCAGACCCGGCGGGCAACCGTCCACGATACAACCCAGTGCAGGGCCATGACTCTCACCAAAGGATGTAAGGGTGAAGAGTTTGCCAAATGTATTTCCAGCCATGCCCGAGAGTATACCGTGCTAGCGTAATGTAGCCCGTTCGACGGTCTGCACATTGCGTAATTGGCGAATCCTGTCCATGATCGTCGACAGTTCATCGGAGTTGGATATGAGCATGCCGATCTTCATGTCGGCCATCTGCTCCGAGGTATCGCTGAGCGTATTGACCGAGACTACATCCACGTTCAGGGCAGACAGGACGGTGGACACGTCCCGGAGCAGACCATGCCGGTCGAAGGCGGTGATATGGATTTCCACGTGATAGCGGCTGCTGTCATCATCGCCCCAGTCGACTTCGATGAGTCGCTCCTGTTCCTCTTCACGTAGATTGAGAATATTGCTGCAGTCCGCCCGATGAATGGTCACACCCTTGCCACGCGTGATGAAACCCACAATACTGTCGGGTGGGACCGGCTGGCAGCAGGGGGCGATGTTCGTCAGCAGGTTGCCGACACCGCGCACATGAATCGCTCCGGATGATCGATTCGTATCCTTTGTGCGGTTCACCGGTTCCAGCGGCCGCGTGACCGGCTCTGCCAGATAGTCGATGGCACCGACGATCTGGGCGATGGTCACATCATTACGACCGATGGCCACATAGAGGTCATTGGGTTTGTCGAACTTCAATCGCCTGGCCAGTTTGTCGACCGACAGACCTGTGGCCTTATGGCGTTTGAGTTCACGGTCGAAAATGGCACGTCCGTCCGACAACTGCTTGTCGTGATCCTGCTGATTGAACCAGGCCCGCACCTTGCTCCTGGCGCGGCTGCTGTTGACATAACCCAGTGAACGATTCAACCAGTCTCGACTGGGGGCCGCCTCGCGAGTGGTGAGTATTTCTACCTGATCGCCATTGGCCAGCGTATACGTCAACGGCACGATGCGTCCGTTGATCTTGGCACCACGACAGCGATGACCGATCTCGGAATGAATGTGATAGGCAAAGTCCAGGGGGGTTGCGCCCTTGCTGAGATCGATTACCTCGCCCTTGGGCGTATAGACATACACACGCTGCGAATCCAGTTGTTGCGAAAAACCTTCAACCAGGTACTCATCGTCACCGTCATCCAGCAACTGACGCAGTGAGTTGATGCCTTTCTGCAGATTGACGTCCACCGGTTCACCTTCCTTGTAGGCCCAGTGTGCCGCTACGCCATTCTCTGCATCATCGTCCATGGCACGCGTGCGAATCTGAATCTCGACCGGTTTACCGGCAGGCCCGATGACCGCAGTATGCAGGGAGCGATAGCCGTTATCCTTGGGATTGGCGATATAGTCGTCGAACTCGCGACTGATAGGCTGCCAGATACTGTGCGCGATCCCCAGAACGCTGTAACACTGCTGCACATCATCCAACAGCACGCGCACTGCGCGCACATCGAACAGCTCCGAGAATTCGATATGCTTGTCGCGCATCTTTTTCCAGATACTGTAAATGTGCTTTGGCCTGCCGAACACCGAGGCATTGACGATGCCGTGGGTTTCCACCCGTCGGGAAAGGTCAGCGACGAAATCCTTGATGTAGATTTCTCGTGCGGCCCGGTTCTCTTCCAGTGCCTTGGCGATGCGCTTGTAGGCCACTGGGTCGACGATGCGAAAGGCCACGTCTTCGAGCTCCCATTTCAGCTGCCCCAGACCCAGTCGATTGGCCAGCGGCGCGTAGATGGTCAGCGTTTCCCTGGCGATGGTCTTGCTCTCCTCACTGCCGGACTTGGCCAGCAGGTAGAGCCGCTGTGTCCGGTAGGCAAGCTTGACCAGCACGACGCGTACGTCTTCCACCATGGACAGCACCATGCGGCGCAGAGTCTCCGCCTGATCACCCGAGCCGAAGGTATCTCTGATGGTCAGCTCATTGAGCCAGCGGACGCCGAGCGTCAGTTTGGCAATTTCCTGCCCGTAGTGCTCATGCAGAAATTCTATCGGGTAGTGCTTTGCCGATACATCGGTACCGAACAGGGCTGAGACCAGAATCGGGGTATCTGCGCGCATGTGCTTGAGCTGGGCGGCCACATGCAGCGCCGGCGGGTAAACCGTTTCCTCATTGTGGATGGCCCAGAAGTGCTCCACCGCCCGCTTGATGATCAGTGCCTGGTTGCGCGTGCAGTTCTCCGTCAGATACGCCTGCGAAGACTCCAGGTCAGCGAATACCTTCTCATCGGCACTGAACGTGTGCTTCATGATGCGGGAACATTCGGATCAGCTCGGCAGAGCAGACTCAGCCAGTATGTCGCAGTGCCACGATTGGTGGTGTATCCAGCACGCGACGCGTGGCCAGATAGCCTGCCGTGGCAATGCCGATTGCCCCTCCAGAAATTCCAATGACCCATAACCACATGTTCAGTTGAAACGGTAGTTCGAATACGAATCTACTCAGGGACCACGCGATGGCGGTCGAGAACAACGCTGCCAGCAAGCCCGCTATTGCCCCCAGAAGGGCAAATTCCATGATCACCGCCTCACGCAGCTGGCGATGCGAGGCACCCAGTACGCGCAGCAAGGCGGCTTCCCGTATACGCTCACGCTGACTGCTCTGCACAGCCGCCAGCAACACGCACACGCCGGCCAGCAAGGTAAACAGGAATACATATTCTACCGCTAAAGAGGCTCGATCCATCAATGACTTGACCCGCGTGAATATTGCACCAATATCGAGCGTGGCAATGCCCGGAAACTGCCTGGCCCAGCCAGTGGTGGCCGACACGAAATTCTCATCGATGTGAAAGCTGGTGACATACGTGGCCGGGAGACCTTCAAGCATCGCCGGAGAAGCTACTGCAAAGAAGTTGACCTGGAAGGATTCCCAGTCCACTGCCCGCAGGTTGGCGATTCGTGCACTGACCTCGACGCCGGCGACCCTGAACGTCAGGGTATCGCCAATCTGGTAGCCACGATCCTCAGCCCAATCCTGCTCCAGCGACAGCAGCGGCGGCGCACTGTCGTCGGTGGCCCACCATTCACCGGCCACGATGTCGTTGTCTACGGGTACGGTGTCGGAATAGGACAGGTTATATTCCCGCCGCGCACGCCGCACATCCCGTTCGTCGCTGTCCTCTGACAGCACCGGGTTACCGTTGTGGGCCACCAGCCTGGCTCTTACCATCGGCTGGATGCCGGTGGTGCGGATACCTTGCGAATCGAGTTGCGCGGCAAAGCCGTCGACCTGGTCCGGCTGGATGTTCAGGACGAAGACATTGGGGGCATCGGCCGGCAGGTCCTGCTCCCAGGCTGCCAGCAGGTCTATCCTGACGATGGATATCAGCAGCAGGGACATGATGCCCATGGCAAAGGCAGCCAGCTGGACGATGCTGCTGGCAGAGCGCCGCTGCAGTCCAGCCGTACTGAGACGAAACCGCGGTCCGGCGATAGCCCGCACGAGGCGGATCATCAATTTACCGAACAGGCCGAAGACCGCCAGCATGGCTACCACACCCAGCACCACGATGATACTGAGCAGCCAGTCCCTCGACAGCAGGTACACCACGGCAAAGGTGGCCGCAATTCCGAGTATTCCAGTCACCAAGGAGCCGGAGTCCAGGGCAGAGTAATCCCGCTGCAGTACCCGCATGACATTGACCCGGCCGGCCTTGATGATCGGCAGCATACCGAAACCTGCCAGTGCAATGAACGCTGTCAGTGCGCCGATCAGCGGCGGCATGAACCCGGGCGCCGGCAGCGCCAGGTCGAACCAGCCTCGCAACAGATCGGCCAGTGCCAGCTGTGCCAGCCAGCCGATGGCGATACCGAACAGACACGCCACTGCACCCAACAGGGCCAGCCTGGTGGAGAGCCAGATGATGACCTCGGCACGGCTGGCGCCCAGGGTACGCATGACTGCACTGGCATCGGCCTGTCCGAGTGCAAAGTGCCTGACCGCCAGCGCAATCGCCGCACCTGCCAGTAACACGGTAACCACCGATGCCAGCCCGAGGAAACGCTGAGCGCGTTCCAGCGCACGTTTCATCTGCGGGCTGCCATCGCGGACACCCAGTACTCGCACATCTGCCTTATGTTCCGTTTCGAGGAAATCCCGCACCGACGCCAGTTCTTCCGTCTTGCCGGCCATCAGCAGGGTGTAGGTGGCTCTGCTGCCTTCACCCAGCAAACCGGACGATGACAGATCATCCAGATTGATCATGACGCGTGGAGCAAATTCGAACAGGTTCTGGCCGCGGTCAGGCTCGAAAAGAATGACACGGCTTACGCTGAACTCACGGCTTCCCAGCGACAGGGTGTCGCCGGCTGTCAGTGCCAGCGCCGACTGCAACTGGCTGTCAACCCAGACCGTGCCCGGCGCCGGAATGCCACTTTGCCAGGCGAGCGGTGTAGCCGGAGACTCGATGGCCGAGAGCTTCAGTTTGCCGCGCAGTGGATAGCCAGCTGAGACGGCCTTGACCGCAACCAGCTGCGACTCGTCCCGTGAATTGATGACGACGCTGGGAAAGCGTACGTAGGTGGCAGTCTGCAGCGGACGCTGGTCGACGTTTTCCAGCAGCTCCGGAGGCAGTGGAAAACCTGAACTGGCCTGCAGGTCGGCGGCGAGGACATCACCTGCCTGGCGCTCCACTGCACGACCTATCCGATCGGTGAAAAAACCCACCGCCGTCACCGACGCCACAGCCACGACCAGCGCCAGTGCCAGCACGCGCAGTTCTCCGGCACGCAGGTCACGGCGCAGGGAGCGCAAGGCAAAGCGAAACTGCTGAAAACCACGGAAGCCGGTGGCGAGGTGAGGCACGTGGCCAATGGCCGCCGAACGTGCCGATGTGGATGTTGCCAGGTTCATGCGGCTTCAAGTCGACCATTGAACATACGCAGGATACGATCACAGCGGCGGGCCAGATTGCCATCATGTGTTACCAGAACGACGGCTGAGCCTTGCTGGCGGGTCAGTGAGAACATCAATTCGATCACCTTTTCACCCGTTTCGCTGTCCAGATTGCCTGTCGGTTCATCCGCAAACAACAGTGCAGGCTCGGATACGAATGCCCTGGCCAGTGCAACACGCTGCTGTTCGCCTCCCGAGAGCTGCAGTGGATGATGCCCCGAGCGATGCTGCAATCCAACCTTGTCCAGCATGGCACGGGCACGCTCGGCGGCTTGCGGATCGCCTGTCAGTTCCAGCGGCAGCATCACGTTCTCCAGCGCCGAGAGCCCCGGCAACAACTGGAAACTCTGGAAAACGAACCCTACGCGGCCCGCACGCAGCCGGGCACGGGCATCCTCGTTGATACTGGACAATGGGTGTTGCAGTAACTCCACGGAGCCTTCACTGGGGGTATCAAGCCCGGCTAGAATCCCCAGCAGGGTCGATTTACCGGATCCGGAAGGACCGACGATGGCCACCGCTTCTCCAGCCTGGATGACGATGTCCAGTTCATGCAGAATGGTCAACTCACCGGCAGGTCCGGTGACGCGCTTGGCAATCTGCTGGCCGTTGAGCAGTGCAGGCGATGCTCCGGACACGGCACTATCGTCTTCGATGCTGGTCTGAGTGTTCATGCGCTTTCATCGTTGCGGCTGACGGGCGGGCTGACGAATGTACTGACCGTCGGCGTTCAAACGCGGATAATGGGGCTTTTTTCGGGATGAACAAGACATGATATTGACACGGATGCTTCGAGCACTGGTATTGCTCATCGTGTTGCTGAGCCCGACCGTGCAGGCGGACAGCTATACCGTGCTGGTGATGGGCGACAGTATCAGTGCCGCTTTTGGCCTGGACGAGAAGGATGGCTGGGTCAGTCTGGCCGAGGAGGCGCTTCGCGAGGAGGGCCTGGATGTCAGCTTCGTCAACGCCAGTATCAGTGGTGACACCACGGCAGGTGGACTGCGACGCCTGCCCGATGCGCTGGATCGTTTCGAGCCTGATCTGCTGATCATCGAACTGGGAGGGAACGATGGACTGCGTGGCTACCCACCCACCGCCATGCAGAAGAATCTCGAGGAGATGGCCGGTATTGCGCGAGATCGTGGTATCGATGTCCTGATTCAGGGCATGCTGATCCCGTCGAATTACGGTCAGGCCTATCTGGACATGTTCGTTCGCGCCTTCGCAACGGCTGCAGAGAATTCCGGTAGTGCCCTGCTGCCGTTCCTGCTCGAACCGATTGCCCGGGATCGCAGCTACTTTCAGTCCGACGGGATCCACCCGAACGCCGAGGCGCAGCCGCTGATCATGAATCACACACTTGACCTGATCAAAGAATTCATCAACGGAGACAGTTGAGATGCCCGAACGCCGCAAATTTGAATTCGCAGGCGCTGGCGGCGACTCGCTGGCAGCTCTGCTGGAACTTCCTGATGCAGAGCCGATTGCCACGGCGCTGTTTGCCCACTGTTTTACCTGTGGCAAGGATGTTCTGGCAGCCTCCCGAATCTCGCGGGCACTGGTCGATCACGGCTACGCCGTCATGCGTTTCGATTTCACCGGCCTGGGCGGCAGTGACGGTGATTTTTCCAACACCAATTTTTCCTCCAATATAGATGACCTGCTGGCTGCCGCAGATCATCTGCGCGAGGAAGGACTGCCGCCGTCACTGCTGATCGGTCACAGCCTGGGGGGCACTGCAGTTCTCCGCGCAGCCCATGACATTCCGGAATGCCGGGGGGTCGTCACCATCGCCTCGCCCGCTGATGCCAGCCATGTGGCGGAAAGCTTTCATTGTGATCTCGAAACGATCGAACGGGAGGGGGAAGCCCAGGTGGATCTTGCCGGTCGTGTCTTCACCATACGCAAGCAATTCCTTGATGATCTGAAGCAGACACCGGTGTCGCAGATTGGCAAGCTCAAGGCTGCGTTGCTGATCATGCACTCTCCGGTGGATCTCATCGTCGACATCACCGAGGCCGAGAAAATCTACACCGCAGCCCGCCATCCGAAAAGTTTTATCAGTCTGGAGAATGCCGATCATCTGCTGACACGTTCTGAAGATGCGCGGTTCGTCGCCGACATGATCTCGGCATGGGCATTGCGGCAGGTGGGAGGTCCGCCATCCGAGACACGTCCGGCAGTGAAATCCGGCGAGGTATGCATCCACGAGCGAGACCATATCTTCATGCTCGACGTGTTCAGTGACAGTCATCACTGGATCGCCGATGAACCGGTCAAAGTGGGTGGTCGTAATGCAGGCCCAGACCCTTACGAGCATTTGCTGGCCGCAGTCGGCACTTGTACTGCCATGACCATCCGCCTGTACGCGGCACGCAAGCAATGGCCACTGGACGACGTGACGGTGAAGCTGCAGCATAGTCGGGAACACGCCAGGGACTGTGAAGATTGCGCGGAACGAGCCAGCCAGCTCGATGTCGTGAAGCGCGACATCACCCTGCACGGCAACCTGGATGAGGAGCAGCAGAAGCGACTGATGGACATCGCCGACAGGTGTCCGGTACATCGTACCTTGACAGGGCAACTGTCCATTCGGACCAGACAGATCGGCGAGTGAGCGACGCATCACCGGCCGGAGAGTTCTGGAGCGCTGTTCGGGATATCTCACCACTGGCGGCGGGCGTGGCCATCTATGGCCTTGCCTTCGGCCTGCTGGCGGCGCAGGCGAACCTGGACGAGCTCCAGGTTGGTGTCATGGGCACTGTGGTCTTTGCCGGTGCCTCACAGATAGTTGCCGTGGAACGACTGAGCGCCGGGGCCGGTGCGGCAGCGGCCCTGCTCGCCGCCATCGCGCTGAATCTACGACTGCTGCTGGTGACAGCGTCCATCAGGGAAGTCTACGCCCGGCGTCCCTGGTGGCAATTGCTGCTCGGTGCACACTTCACCACTGACGAAAACTGGGCCCTGATGCTGGCGACCAGGGCCGGTGGCAGACACGTGGGTTACTGGTATCTGATTGGTGGCGGTGCCTGTTTGTTTGCCACCTGGCTGAGCGCCACGCTCAGCGGGGTGTTGTTTGCCACGGCCATTCCCGAGCCGCGCTCACTCGGAGTTGATTTTGCATTTACTGCAGCGTTCATTGCCATCGCGCGCTCGCTCTGGCGTGGCCGTAAGGATCAGGCCCCGTGGTTGATAACCATCGCAGTGGTGGCCGGCTGCCATTATTCAGCGGCGCTGGATTCGTCCTGGGCACTGGTCATCGGCGGCTGCGCGGGTGCCCTGGCAGCCGCCGCGAGACCTGTCGATGAGTGAGGCCTGGGTTGTCATCATCATACTTGCCGCCGGCACGTTCAGCATTCGCCTGGGCGGCATTCTGATTGGCCAGCGCCTGCCTGTCAGTGGTGCCTGGGCACGCGGCCTGAACGCCCTGCCCGGTTGCCTGATCATTGCGCTGGTGGCCAACCTGATCCTCTCGGGCACCGTGGATGAATGGATAGCCAGCGCCGTCGCTGTCTGCGTGGCGCTGGCTACTCGCAGTCTGCCGCTGACCATGGGCGCAGGTATCGTGGTGGTGTATTTACT
>JABDKN010000265.1 GCA_013002205.1 Granulosicoccus sp. | reverse complement strand
GTCATGTGCCTTGGCAAGTTCCTGCACCAGCCAGCGTGATACGGTCGATTTGCCAGAGCCATCGCAACCGATGACGGCGATGAGCTGATGGGGTGGTAGCTCGTTGGTGTTGCTGCAGGGCATTCTCTATCAATCCATTAATTGCCGTCGACCGGACGCTGGCCGCCGCGTGCTGAACGCACTGCTCGTGACCTGCTCAAGTCGGGGTGACCTTGCAGCCCTGGACAGTTGCAGGTGGTCGCTGTGTCGATTACCCATCCCGGGAGTCCTGTACGCCGCCGTTTCGCCTGCCAGGTACTGCGAGCAAGCTGATTCAACGGTAATTGATCCGTCCGGACCGGGCAGTGTAAACACACCCATCCAGTGGCCTGCTTGTACCCCATCGTCACCGATCAGTTCGAGTCCGCCGCCATCGCACCTGCATGTATCGCTGAATCCGGATCGGGCACGGCCCACGCGATTATACAGAAACGTTTGCTCGATATCTCGGTTGGCTGGAAACTGGTTGTTGGAACCGGGCATCACCACGACATCCGTCTGGAGACAGTTTTTTCTCATGATCGATCGAGCCTGCAGAGTTTCAGCACTGGGTTTGCGACACGTGCTCCCACAGTGCCTGCTTCATGCGTTTCAGGTTCTCCGCGCTGCCAGGGTTCGTTACGAGCTGGTCAGCATCGGCGTTTTCGTCGAGTCTGAAGCCGATCGCGGGCTCGATTCCGAGGCAGGATCGACTGGTTTGCAACAGGCACGACTTCAACCCGGGATGCGCGACATTCATAGAACTGACGACCTGTGACGCCTTGCTGACATGTTCCAGATCAGCAGCATCCCATATTACGATGAAGCCTGACATGGACCAGTAAACAGATTGGCGAACTTGTCGGCTCCATCGCCATGAGTACCAGGCCAGCTTTCCCAGGAGGCTGAAGGGGTCATCGGGGTGTTCCCGGTCAGTATCGGCGTGTATCGCTTGTGTCCGGCCGATCAAATCAAGCAATTGCGCACTAATTCGACGGGTACCCCGTGTTGTCATGAAGCGAATACTGAAGTGTTTTTCCATCCAGTTGCCAATCGCCGTTTCCAGTTTATCCGCATGGGCTATGTCCACTGTCGATACACTCACATTGAGACCGACAGGCAGCGTTTTCCTTTGCTGGCGCAGTTTACCCACAGCCCGCAATACGATTGCACGATAGCGGAAACAGGGAGTCGTCAGCGGGGGGAAGCGATTCCAATGCTGATAGCGCCAGCGGTAGCGGAAACCGTCCAGCAGATCGCTCATGGTAGTAGGCGATTCCGCTATGTCCGCCAGCCAGCCGGAGGCATGTACGGCGTTGCCCGCCGTCATGGCGTTCTGCTCCGCTTCGGAGGTCAGTTCCTTTTCCTGCTGGTAACCGTGCCGTTCGCGAAAGAACAGCCATGCACCGGGCAGACAGGACAGCTTGATCTTGCGTCGAAAGATGTTCAGTTTCTTCTGCAGAACCGGGTGCATGATGCGGTATCCTTCCGCATCGAGAATGGCAGGGTAGTCCGACAGGTAAGGTTCTATGGGGATCGTGTACTGCTTGATATGACTTTCACCGGTCACCAGCCTGTAGTAGCAGTGCAGGTGCGCGAATCTGCCGGTGTGGATATCGAGTCCGAAATAATGCTCGACGCAGGGATAGGACTTGTGTGATACCAGTCGTACGAAGCCCAGACTCTGCAGTACTGCTTGAAAGCTCTGGTGTGAATCGGGATAGATATACAGGTCTATGTCACCGTCGCCAGCCAGTGCCTGGGGCAGTTCCTGTGCATTCTTCCAGATGGCATAACCAACATGCTGTTGTTCCAGTTCGAGGAACAAGTTCTGGAATAGTGCGAGAGTTGGCAAAATCCTTACATTCTGGCAATGCATATGTGCGATCAGCGTGATAATTGGAAATGCATTGAGGGGTATCATTAGGCCCTGTCAATGCTGGCCTGGCGATGTACGGATTCCTGGGTTACTGGATTGCGGGACGTAACCAGAGTCAGCTATTTACCAGCGCATGGCGAGTGACCGGGTGGTGTTTCTGACATACCCCGACGGGCGGATTGTATCCGGATTTTTCACGGATCGTCCCGGTTCGCAGTTGCCAACGAACTTTTCGGGGAACATTCCAGAATGTCAGAAAGTCGAGTCATCAACTCCGCTGGTGATCCAGGTGGAGAGTTCTGGTCCGGAAAACCTTCGCGGGCACGATCGATACCCTTCGATCCGCTCAGCTATTTCCGCAGCATATTGAAGTATCGATGGCCGATCGTACTGTTCACCGCTCTGATCACGGCTCTGGCAGTCGTATACGTCATCAATGCGGAACCACTGTATCGTTCCACGCAGTCGCTCCTCCTGGAGACCAGTGAATCAAACATCGTGGCCATCGAGGATCTGGTTACGGAAGCTCCCCGGGATGAAGGCTATGTTCAGACTCGCATAGAGATGCTCAGCTCACGTGAGCATGCGCGCCGGGTGATCAGGAGTCTGCACTTGCTGGAAGAGCCGCGGTTCATTGAGAACCTGGCCCGGCATACCCGACTGGATGCAGAGCAGCTGATGGTCGCGGCCGGCGGCAGTACTGCGGCGCAAACCGAACACAGTGGGTCGGGTAGTGTCGCCAGTGATGCAGCCGGGGATGACTCTACAGCAGGCACATCCCCATCGCGGTTCGCACTGGCAACCGAAGCTGAAACCCAGACCGAGTCGCTGGCGATCGACTATTTCATGTCACGCCTGTCGGTTAAGCAGGTTCCGACCACGCGTCTGGTGCGTATCAGTTACCTGTCTTCAGATGCCGAACTGGCTGCCAGGATCGCCAACGAAGTAGGTCTGCAATATATCCAGGCCTATGTCGAATCGGTCCAGAACATGGTCACGGAAGTGTCCGGTTGGCTCGATGTGAAACTGGCTGAGCTGAAAGCCACCATGGATGATTCGGAAGCCCGGCTGCTCGCTTTCAAGCGGGAAAACCGGCTCGTCGATGTAAGGGGCAGTGTCGGTGGCCTTACCGAACAGGAGCTGTTGCAGAGTTCGCGAGAACTGGCTGAGGCCAGGATTGCGCTGGCCGATGCACGCATCGCTCTCGATGAAATCGATGGCGCAGTCTCCACCGGCGAACTCATCGAAGTGTTGCCCAGTGCGCGTTCCGATCTCATGATTCAGCAGACGCGTGTCGACATCAATCGCCTGAGCCGGGAAATGGACCGGCAGAAGATCAAGTACGGCGAGCGACACCCCATCATGGTCAATCTGCGCTCCGAGATCGGCTCGTTGCAGTCGGACCTCGCGGCTTACGTTCAGCGGGCCATCGATTCAGCTCGCAGCGATTACGTCATGCTGCAACGTCGTGTGGCATCCATGGAGTCCCGGCTGGAAACCGACCGACAGGCTGTACAGAATGTCGGTGCCAAGTCAATCCAGCTGGAAGTCCTGCAGCGCGAAGTGGAGAGTAATCGTGAGCTTTACTATCGATTCCTGAATCGCATGATCGAAACCAAGTCCACCGAAGGACTCCGGTCGGTCAATGCGACAGTTGCCGAATTTGCATCTCCGTCGATGGCGCCGGTTAAACCGAAGAAGCCTCTGATCGTCGGCCTGGCGTTCATCGGAGCGCTGATGCTCTCCGTACTGGCTGCTCTGATTGCCAGCGGTCTGGACGATTCCATCAAGCATCTGGCCGATGTGGAACACAGGCTCGGCGAGCGCCTGATCGGTATCATTCCCAAATTCCGAAAAAAGCCAGGCATGCTGTCTCTCGGTAAAGCTGACCGACAGAAGCAGGATTCGCGGCAGTTTGCCGAGGCTTTTACTACGGCCCGAACCAATCTGGTGCTTGACCAGGCGGGTGACAGCAAAATACTGCTGCTTACATCAAGCGTTCCGGGTGAAGGAAAATCCATGTCATCGATCGGCCTTGCACGTGCATTTGCAAGGCTTGAGCGAGTCCTGCTCATCGATGCGGATATTCGCAGACCCTCCATTGGCAACGCACTGAAACTCGATAAAAACGCACCGGGTCTGACCAGTTTCATTGCCAGCAAGAATCACCTGAATGAGTGTATACAGCACCACCAACCCAGCGGCATCGATGTACTCTGCAGTGGTCCTGTGACCAGCCAACCGCTGGAAATGCTGTCCTCCAGTCAATTCAAGAGCATTCTGACAGAGCTGGCCGACTCCTATGACCGGATCATCATCGACTGTGCGCCGGTGGAAGCAGTCAGCGACGCCCTGTTGCTGAGCAAGCTGGCGGACCAGGTTATCTATATCGTTAAATCACACGATACGTCGATACGAATGGTCAACAATGGGCTCGAGAAACTTCGCAGTGTCCACGCACCGATTGCCGGTGTTCTGCTGACCCAGGTTGATCTGAGGAAATTGGCATCCTACGGGGCCGACTATGAATTTCATGGTCATTACGATTATTATGGCTATTCACTACCGGAGGGAGACGATACGCTGACCCTGGATCGTGAAGAACTGCGAAGCATACAGACGGAGAAGCGTCCCACCCGGGAGCACAGCTCGGCAACCGCTTGAAAATTAGACAGCTGGCAGAATCCGTATCGTCACGACCGGAAAAATGCGGGAATTCGTGCAGATCGGACTCCAAGGTGCGTGTCAGGACTTTAGTGACGGATGCCCTGGTCATGCTCGCCTGTTTGACCGTCCCTCTGTCGGCAGCTATCGCCTCTGTCAGTGATACGGCCCGGGTAGAGGGGAGTTGTCTGACGGGTGCTGACGAGGAGCGATTTCTGACACGTCGGTTTGCATTGGAAGATCGCTGCAAGCGTCTCGATGATGAGCAGCTGTGTGCCTACCAGGACTTTCGCAAGCTGAATCTTGATGCCTACGTCGGGTTCGATCAACGCGGAATCCAGTCATTTCAGGTGACCTTCCCCGGTACTGAGCACCTGTACGCAGCCCTGTCTGTGCGCAATGAGCCAGGCACCCGATTCTGCTGGGTGGGAGGCGCGCATGTCGGACAGAACCCGATGGCCATGACCTGGGGGTGGGATACTGGCAGCAAACGTCGTAAGAACAACTTTATCCTGTCCGAATCAGGTGTCGTGCAGGTAGAGAGTGCGCGATTACACAACCTGCATGACATATTCCTGGCCAGCAGTGAGGATGCCGGCTTCGATATCCGGGACAGCTGGATCACCTGGAACCGTGACGATGTGTTCGAAGGCTATCTGCAGAACCTGTCTTTTACCGACACGCTCGTCGATGGCAC
>JABDKN010000264.1 GCA_013002205.1 Granulosicoccus sp. | reverse complement strand
GCAAAGAATGAGTCGAAGCTTCCGGTGCTGCTGACCGCCAGCGCATGATTACCTGTTTCACCCTCAGCCTGCCAGGTGCTGAGCGCACCGCCATCCTCGCTCAGTCGCGGCATGACATCCGTCGACGTCGAGAGCCAGGAACCCGCAGAGCTACTCAACAGTGTCAGCGTGTCTCGCTCGCCTGTCGCATCATCGATCCGGATCGGTGACGCCCAGGCCATGGTGACCTGGTCAAGCCCCGCGCCGACCGGGCTCCGGTCGCTGATTCCCTCATCACGCACGTCAATGAACCACGGGTAGTCAAGCATGCGCATTTCCTGTAGTTGCATGCCACCGACATTGCGTGTCACGGGCGCCGGAAAGGCGGCGTTCCGCGGGTCCATGACCAACGATTGCTTGATGTTGATGCCATTATGGGACAGCCACTCCCCCAGACCGGATTCGACTGCCGCGATGTCGAGGCGACTGCGGGACAGACTGGCAGTCCAGGGCGATGTGGCGGTAATGACCGTGCCGCCTTGCATCAGAAACTGATCGACGGCAAACAACGCTCTCTCATCCAGGCTGGTCGGTGCGGCGAGAAGCAACAGATCGGCGTTTTTGCTCACGCGGCCATCGGCAAGATCTTCCTGCACGACGTCGTACTCGGTGCGCAGGAAGTCCTCAAGTGTTCTGAACTCGCTGGCTGGCATGCCTTGCTGCATACCTGGCATCTGAGGCGATGGCGCTACGCCCACCAGGGCAATCGTGCGGGTAAAGCCTTCGGCGAAGCGCTTCAGTCCAGCATCCAGATTCGCTTCGAACCCAGCCGTGCTCAGATCATCCAATGGCAGTTGCACCGCCTGACCATCGCCGACAAGCAATATATGGAACCAGAAGAGCTTGCTACTGAACAGCCCGGCGTTCATCGGTCGCAGCCCGTAATCACGCGTCAACTGTGCGGCGATCTCTCCGCCACCGGCCTCGGGATCGACAAATGAGACCTGCAACTTGCCACCGGACTGCTCGGCCATCGCCGATGCTGCCGCTTCGATTTCACTTCGATATCGGGCCAGCTCTGCCGGCAGTTGTTCGGTGCTGGATACGTACGCGGTCAGTTCGACCGGTGTGTCAATGCTGGCGAACACATCACCGGCGCTTTGAAAGTCGGTGAGTACGCGACGGATGGATTTGGTCAGATCGTACTCGGGATTACGCAGCTGCACATCGATGTCCGTCTCGCCGCGTGACTTGACATCGATCAAATCGCGAAAGCCCAGCACGGCATACTCGTCACCGTATTGCACCAGCACATCGAAATAGCTGCTGACGATTGACGACTGATAGCGATCAGCCACCTGGAAGGGTACCGGTTCGATGCCATACTGCTGATTGGCTTCTTCTTCAAGTTCCGGATTTTCCATGGGATCGATGATCTCCACGCGCACGCGTCCATCACCTGCCACCTCGAATTCGCGCAGCAGATCGCGCATCTGCGGAACCAGCGGACTCAACAGCGGATGAGTCTTCGCACTGAAGTAGCCACGCAGTAGGAGTGGTTGCTGTAGCTGCGCGAGGTAATTGCGCGTGGTAGCGGACAAGGAATATTGTTTGCCTCGTGTGGTATCGAGGCGCCAGCTATCGAGTTGGCCCATCCACAGATTGAGTGCCAGTGCATTGAGTACCAACAGCACGGTGGCAACCTGCCATCGCCGATGGCTGACTCGACGCTCGCCTTGAGACCACCGCTCACGTTCGAGGCCGTATACGGTCAATGCCAGAAATACGAGCGTCAGGCTGAGGTAGTAGACCAGATCACCGGCATCGATCACTCCACGGGTAATGGCATCGAAGCGCGATCCGGTACCCAGTGCTTGCAGCAGCTCGCCAGCGTTCTGGCCGACGTTGTCAGTGATCAAACGTTGCCCGATCAGCCAGAACACGCCACACACAGCCACCGAACCGATCAGCGACACGATCTGGTTCTGCGTACGTGATGAGACGAACAGGCCAATGGACAGGTATGCTGAGCCGAGCAGCACCGTGGCCAGGTAACCCGCCCATACCGGCCCCCAGTCGATATCACTGATCATCGACAGTGTGACCGGTAACGGTAGAACCACCAGCAGTGCCACAAGTAGTAAGCCCAGGCAAGCGATGTACTTGCCTACGGCAAAGCTCCATAAGGGCGTTGATTGCGTGAGAACATGCTCAAGCGTACCGGTACGACGCTCCTCGCTCCAGATGCGCATGGTGAGTGAGCTGCACAGCAGAATGAGCAGCAACGGCATCCACTCGAACATCGGGCGAACATCGGCGATGTTGCGCGAAAAGAATGCTTCACCCCAGAAGACGATGAACAGTGTCAGTGCGGCAAAACAGGCAAAGAACAACCAGGCTATGGGCGAGGCAAGGAACAGCGTCATTTCCTTGCGGGCGACCTGTCCCATAACCCTGAACGCGCTACGGCGTGGCAAGCGCCTGGTGGCAGCGGTTGCCACGCTGGATTCATCGGCGAGCAATGGCATCGAATCACGCGACATGGTCGATCTCCCTGCTTGATTCAGAGGCAGGTTGCCAATCCGCCGCATTGACATCGAGGAACAGCGACTGCAGATCGTGTGTAACCGGCTGCAGGCCGAGGATCGGGATACCTGCGCCGACCAGTGCGGTCGCACAGGCAGGGATTGACATGTCCACAGCCGCATCCTGCTGCAGCTCAATGATCAATTTGCCAGCGGACGAAGCACCCGGGCGCTCTATGCCGGATACCCCGTCGCTGATTTTGTGAAACCACGGTTGCGACTTGAGTACTGCTGATACCTGCTCATGACTGGCGCTGGTCTGTAGCCTTATGCGTCGAGTATCGGTCAGCTCATCGAGTCTTGCATCTACCGCCAGCCGACCATGTCGCAGGATCAGGGCGCGATCGCAGACCGCCTCGACTTCCTGCATGATATGAGTGGATAGAATGATCGTGGCTGACTCGCTTATCTGACGGATCAGCGCACGCAACAGTTCGGTCTGCGCTGGATCCAGTCCATTGGTCGGCTCGACCAAAATCAGCAGCGATGGCCGGCCAATGATGGCCTGCGCCACGCCGACACGTTGCTTCA
>JABDKN010000227.1 GCA_013002205.1 Granulosicoccus sp. | reverse complement strand
TGATGGACACCCCGGATCAGCTTGCCGATGAGACTCTGGTCGAACTCCTGGGTAGCGAGACCGTACCGGCGGTGCGCAAGGCCCTGTCAGCCCTGCAGGCACGCAAACAGGCCGTATCTGATCAGCCGGAGCTACGCCTCAAAGCCCTCGAGACACTGCAGCAGGATTTATCCGGCGGAAGCCGCTCGCTGGTGCAGGCGCTGGCCCGCGACGACGACGAATCTGTCAGATTGGCTGCCCAGCGGGTGCAGGCTGTGCAGGCGGACAAGGTCCGCTTGTACGGGTGGCTGGAAACCCTGTTTTTTGGCCTCAGCCTGGGCTCTGTCCTGGTGCTGGCGGCCATCGGCCTTGCCATCAGCTTTGGCGTGATGGGTGTGATCAACATGGCGCATGGTGAACTGATCATGCTGGGTGCGTACTGCGCCTGGGCCATGCAGAAACTCATGCCTGAGTCCCTGGCTGCATCACTGCTGATGTCCATCCCGATAGCCTTCGTGTTTACCGGACTCACAGGCATTCTGATCGAACGATGCGTCATCCGCTTCCTCTATGGCCGACCACTGGAGACACTGCTGGCAACCTTCGGCATCAGCCTGATCCTGCAACAACTGGTGCGAACTTTCATCTCGTCGCAGAACGTGCCAGTTGCCAATCCTGCTTTCATGAGCGGTGTGCTGGAGATCAACAGCGTTTTCAATCTGACACTCAACCGACTTTATATCCTGGGCTTCTGCCTGCTGGTATTCTTCATCCTGCTGCTACTGCTCAAACGCACGCGATTTGGACTTGAGGTGCGCGCGGTGAGTCAGAACAGAGCGATGGCACGCGCCATGGGCGTTCCCTCCTCGCGGATTGATTCGCTGACCTTCGGCCTGGGCGCCGGTATCGCCGGCATTGCAGGCGTGGCGCTCTCGCAACTGACCAATGTCGGTCCCAACCTCGGCCAGGCCTACATCGTTGACAGTTTCATGGTGGTGGTTTTCGGCGGGGTAGGCAATTTGTGGGGCACCCTGATCGGTGGCATGACACTCGGTATTGCCAACAAGCTGATGGAGCCATGGGCCGGTGCCATTCTGGCCAAGATCCTGGTTCTGGTATTTCTGATCATGTTCATACAAAAACGTCCCCGCGGCCTGTTTCCGCAACGCGGCCGTGCCGTCGAGGCCCATTGAACATGAAAATCCCTGAAACGGAAGACCTGTTCAAACCGGCACGTGGACAACGCTCCAGGCGCTCAACCATAGTGTTCGTCACCGTACTGATCGCGATGATCGTCGGTGTCACGCTGTGTAATCAGTTACCGGCGAGCAATTCGCTGCACATCGGCAACTACATGGTGACCCTGCTGGGAAAGTACCTGACCTATGCCATCCTCGCTATCTCGGTGGATCTGGTCTGGGGCTATCTGGGCATTCTCAGTCTCGGTCATGCCGCTTTCTTCGCACTGGGTGGATATGCCATGGGCATGCACCTGATGCGCCAGATAGGCGATCGCGGGGTCTATGGCAATGCAGAACTTCCCGATTTCATGGTCTTCCTCAACTGGTCGGAACTGCCCTGGTACTGGATGGGTTTCGACAGCTTTGCCTTTACCGCCCTGATGATCCTGCTGATCCCGGGCCTGCTGGCATTCCTGTTCGGCTGGTTCGCATTCCGCTCACGCGTCAATGGTGTCTACCTGTCCATCATCACACAGGCACTGACCTATGCACTGATGCTGGCCTTCTTCCGCAACGAGATGGGCTTCGGCGGCAACAACGGCCTGACTGATTTCAAGGACCTGCTCGGTTTCGATCTCCGCTCGGACGATGTACGTCTTGGACTGTTCATCGCATCCGGCGTGGCCCTGCTCCTGGTATACCTGTTGTGCGACATGATCCTGCGTTCGCGCCTGGGTAAAGTGGCAGTCGCCATTCGTGATGCCGAGGATCGGACGCGCTTCATCGGCTATCGCGTCGAGCATGTCAAGCTGGCACTGTTCACCCTGTCTGCCATGATCGCAGGACTGGCAGGTGCGCTCTACGTTCCGCAGGTAGGCATCATCAACCCCGGGGAATTTGCGCCATTGAACTCCATCGAAGTGGTGGTCTGGGTCGCCATCGGTGGGCGAGGCACACTGTTTGGTGCGGTACTCGGTGCCCTGGGTGTCAATTATGCCAAGACATGGTTCACCGGTGCCTACCCGGAAGCGTGGCTGTTTGCCCTTGGACTGCTGTTCGTCGTCGTCACGTTATTACTGCCAAGGGGCATAGCCGGTCGCCTCCTTCGCAAGTCATCCCTGCAGGCAGGCTCATGAGCAGGCCAGCGCACGCGACCAGTGAGCCCTTGATCAGGCGAGATCGTGTATTCGAATTCCTGATTCCGAAGCAGGTCGACAACCTCGATCTGTCGCACGGCACTGCTCTGTACCTGGAGGATATATCGGTCAGTTTCGATGGATTCCAGGCCATCAGTCATCTGAACTTCTACGTCGACACCGGCGAGCTTCGCTGCCTGATCGGACCTAACGGTGCAGGCAAGACGACACTGATGGATATCGTCACCGGCAAGACACGACCGGATACCGGCTCAGCCTGGTTCGGACAACGCATCAACCTGCTGCGGTTGGATGAAGCGGAAATCGCACAGGCAGGTATCGGTCGAAAATTCCAGAAACCCAGCGTATTCGAGAATCTGAGCGTGTTTGACAATCTGGAACTGTCCATGGCCGGAACTCGCAATCTCTGGGCGACGTATCGCGCGCAGCTCAATGGCGAGACGCTCAGCCGCATCGAAGCCATGGCAGATACGATCCGCCTGCTCGATCAATTGCATGATATGGCGGGCAGCCTGTCCCACGGACAGAAGCAGTGGCTGGAGATCGGTATGCTGATCATGCAGAACCCGGTTCTGCTGCTGGTGGACGAACCCGCTGCAGGCATGACTCATCAGGAAATGGATCGCACTGTGGAATTACTGACCACGCTGGCCGGCGATCACGCAATTGTTGTCGTCGAGCACGATATGGACTTCGTCAGGGCCTTGAATTCCCCGGTCACCGTACTGCATCAGGGCAGTGTACTGGCCGAAGGCAGCATGGAGCAAATTCAGAGCAACGCGGATGTAATGCGCGTGTACCTGGGCACCGAGGACGCATCATGCTGACAATAGACGGGCTCAACCAATACTACGGATCCTCGCACACACTCAAGAATGTCACACTGTCCATTCGGCCTGGAGCCTGTACCGTGATCATGGGCAGGAACGGTGTCGGCAAGACCACCCTGATGCAGTGTGTAACCGGCTTGTTACCTCTCAAGAGTGGCGCCCTGACGCTCTCCGGTACCGATATCTCGAAAATACCGGCGGAAGGACGGGCTGCCGTCGGTATCGGCTATGTTCCCCAGGGGCGACAGATATTTCCACTATTGAGCGTTGAGGAAAACCTGCGCATCGGTTTGCGAGCCAGGCGAGATGGTCTGAGAGAGATCCCCGACCTGGTCTTTGATCTGTTCCCGGTACTCAAGGAAATGCTGGGTCGTCGTGGCGGTGACCTGTCAGGTGGACAGCAACAGCAATTGGCCATTGGTCGTGCACTGGTCACTCAACCCGACCTGCTGCTGCTCGATGAGCCCACCGAAGGCATACAACCGAATGTGGTGCATGACATCGGCACCATCATCTCGCGTCTGAACAAGGACATCGGCCTGACCGTTGTACTGGTGGAGCAGAAACTACCCTTCGCACGTCGGGTGGGTGACGACTACGTGCTGATGGACAGAGGCGAAGTAGTCGCTTCAGGTCCTATGGAGACTCTGGGAGAGGATCTGGTCAGGCAGTATCTGACGGTTTAGAAACATCAGTCTGGCAGCTCGGTCCAGTGTGCCTACCTGGAAACCCCTAACCCAAGCGGAAAATTCAGTGAAACGCCGGCAGCGACTTTTCCCCGGTCATCGACGGAAAAGAACCAGCCTGCACGGCTGAACCGGTTTCCACTGCGCGGGTAGACATTCACGCGCAACCGATTGTTGCCGGCATCATTGAGTAAAACAGACCACAGCAGGCTGTTATTGCGATCATGAAACAAGCCGAGCGATGGCTTCAATTCGACCTTGATATCCCGTTGACGCACGATCTGTTCAACGGCTGCACCTATGCCCCAGGATAATGAGCCTCCCGCAGCCGTAGGATGAGACAGTCCGAATAGTGTCGTCAGCCCGGTATAGATGAAGCCTTGCCGGTTAGCCACGGTCAGCGCCGGTGGACGGTAGACATAGGAGATGCCGGTATTCAGGAATCGATCATCCCTGACGTCCCAGCCATGCATCATTGGCCAGATGGCCGGGTTGAGTGTGCGATGAATGAACCGGGCAAATCGATCCTGACTGAACAGTATGATGCCCAGCGGCCTGAACAGATAGAAATCGGCAATCGGATCCGTGTCGATGGTCGTTTTTCTTTCCACCGCTTCCTGGATGAGCTCGGCAGCCATCGACCACGCCACGGCGACCAGTTTCGGCATGGGATAGTCATGCGCCCTGAACCACTCCAGGTCCTTGCGAAATGCCAGCCCACCACCGAGTAGATGCAGCGAGTAATTTGGTAGTGCGGCCACGCTGTCCTGAATGTTATCAGGATCAATCGGGAGAATTTCCCGATTGATGAACTGTGTGACACCACCCTCCGCCTCGATGGCTTTGCGAGGGTGCCGCAATTGATACCAGACGTCGTGAAGGTTGTCGTCGAAATTGTCGATACCGAAATCCGTCGGTACCTGCAGCGGATCCAGCGTGTAGCTGAAAAATGCGTTCAGGGGGTTATAGAAAACGTCCGAGCCAGCAGACACCGGCCTGTAAAGATACCTCCCTTCATCGGCCTGGGACACTGTGGTGATGATTGTCAGCCACACTGTAATGGTGGTAACCCAGGTTATTCGCCTCCGATGCGAAAAATCACCTTCCATCGATTCGCCACCTCGTGTCGCGCTGCAGAGAAGGGCCCGAGTTTCCTCAGGTCATGACTGTATGGGTAGCCACGTCGCCCTGATCGGATACGATGGTATACAGCTTCTCGCGAACGATCTCCAGGCGGCGCCGTGCCTGTCCTGCTGCATCGCCCAGTGCATCCGTTTCGTGTTCGATCATCATCGTCTCCTGCGTGAACTCATTGAGTACCCGGCGTACCCCCGATGCCTCAAGCACCGTTACTCAGATTCACATCCCTTACTGCCACATAGGCGTCCACTGCCGTGCAGGTCTTCTCTGCACACATCAAGGGATTGATCTCCAGTTCCACCAGACGCTCGCCGAGCTGCAGCGCGGCCTGCTGGACCGATTCCAGCGCATCCAGGAGGCACTCGCGATCCACTGCCGGGCGACTGCGGAATCCACTGAGCAGCGGTGCGCAGCGTAATCGCTGCAGACGTCTGTCCAGTTCATCCCGTGAAGCGGGTATCAGGCATTGCACGGAATCCGCCAGGACCTCGGTGGCAATGCCACCGGCACCGATGGTCATCAGCAGACCGTGCACCGGATCATGTATGACACTGACCAGCAACTCCGCTACCGCATCCTGTATCTGTTCCTCGATCAGGCAACCGCCTGCGCAGTCTATCTGACGGATAGCACGTTCAAGGTCACGGCGATTGTCGATGTCCAGCGCAATAGCGTTGGCCTCGCTTTTGTGCACGACGCCCAGGCCCTTGGCAACGACCGGATAGGAGAACACCGGCGACGCCTTGTCCAGGGCGCGACTCAGGCGCAATGAAGAGCGCACGTCGGCGAACGAGAGTCGAAAACTCACCGGCACACTGACGCCAAAGCGGTTCAGCCAGCGCTTGGCCGTACTTTCATCCAGCTGCCTGGGTGGTAGGCTTCCGGTATCGGCTGTCTGCACCAGACCCCAGGCTTCCTGGCTGACACGGCGGGCACTGCGCCCCTGCCTTGCCACACCGGAGCTTGGCACTAGTGACAGAGTAGCCGCAGAGAACATACCATTCTGATTCTCGGGCAACCATACCGGCAGCGAGGGCGCTGTGCAATCGGCCATCTCCAGCCACGCTGCATTGGACAGGGCCCGCAATCCGTCCGCAAGTCCACACAAGCCGACGACCTGGTCGTCGAACAACGACTCGACCACCATTTCAGGCATATTCTCAGGCAGCGTGGAGATCACCACAGCGATACCCTGCCAGTGACGTGTCGCTGCAACATAGGCATCGAGTGTGTGCTGCCAGGATCTGCCACTGCACCGATCCGCTCGGGGAAAGTCCAGTACCAGCAGGGCAATGTCGGCCAGCGATGCATATTGATCGTTGGCAGATGTCGTGTCACTGGCCGGTGGTTCGCGGGTTTGCAACATGCCGGACATCATGGCTACAAGTGCTGGAGGGTCATCCCAGATGCGAGTGTGGTAGTCCAAAGGATTGGCCAGCGCGATGTTCTGGCCAAGCACCTCGCGCAGCGAAGTTTCCTGTTGCTCTGCCAGTCGGGGAAACTGCAAGCCTGCCACCGAACCGAAATCACTGACCAGGGCCGCCTCTCCACCGGAACAACTCATTGACAGCACCCGGTTACCACCCACTTTACGCTGCAGGTGCACAACCTTGAGCGTTTCGATGAACTCACCTATGCCACGTACCCGCAGCATACCGAGCCTTTCGATGAACGCACTGGCTGCCGAATCATTACCGGACAGGGATCTCGTGTGTGACACCAGGGCAGCACGTGCCAGGGGCGTGACACCCGTTTTCAGAACGATGACACGCTTGCCAGTCTCGCGTGCACGCGACGCCAGCGTCTCAAAGGCCCGTATGTCGGAGAAGCCTTCGATATGCAGCCCTATCGCCGTGACACGTTCATCATCCAGTACTGATGTGGCCAGCTCGGCCAGCGAAGTCTGAGCCTGATTGCCCGCCGTAATGAGATAGGCAATGGGCAGGCCTCGCCGTTGCATGGTCAGGTTGATGGCGATATTGGATGACTGGGTGACAATGGCGACACCCCGATCAACTGCCTTACCACCGTGCTGGTCAGGCCACAGCGCCACGCGATCCAGGTAATTGATCAGTCCGTAGCAGTTGGGCCCGAGTACCGGCATGTTACCCGCAGCCTCGATGAGCCGCGCCTCACGAGACTCCGCATTCTCGTCCTGGCCAGCCGTCTCGCTGAAGCCTGATGCAAAGCAGACGGTACCTCCGGCGCCGGAAGACGACAGGGCCTTTACCAGATCGATGGTCCGCTCCTTGTTGACACCGATGAAACAGGCATCCGGACTCCCTGGGAGATCATCAATACTTTTATAGCAGATCTCACCGCCCAGCCTCTCACGTTCAGGATGTACTGGCCAGACGTCACCTTGGTATCCTATGTGTCGACACTGTTCAATGACAGCCTGTGCCCATTGTCCACCCACCACGGCTATCGATCGGGGTCTGAGCAATCGCTCGAATCGCACACTCACCTCAGGAACGCTGACGGTACATGGCACCCTGCATCAAGTTGGCGTAATCCAGGGCTGGGTTCAGAAAGGCAAGATAGCTGTCCATGACCATCTTGAACGCTTCGTTTTCCCCGGCAAGCCTGTTCATGACATTGGCCGAGGCTTCGCGCAGCGCCGCGACGACATCGTCGGGGAACTCACGGAATTCGACACCTTCGCCTCGCAACTGCCCCAGTGCCTGTGTGTTGTAGTAGTCAAATTGCGCCAGTGTCTCCACGGAGGTGGCTTCGGCTGCATTGGCCACGATGGCCTGCAGGTCCGCGGGCAGCTCGTCGAAGGCATCCTGGTTGACAACGATCTCCAGCGCTGCCGAGGGTTCATGAAAAGCCGGCACGTAACAGAGTTTGGCCACTTTGTACAAACCGAAAGCCTGGTCGAGTAATGGTCCTACCCATTCGGCAGCATCGATGGCACCTGACTTGAATGCCGGGAATATCTCTGGTGGTGGCAACAGCACAGCGTTGACGCCCAGTTCCCGCATGGCCTCCCCGCCCAGCCCGGCAATGCGCATGGTCAGGCCTTTCAGATCGGCTACCGATTCGATTCGCTTGCTGAACCAGCCACCACTCTGGGTGCCACTGTTGCCAGAGTAGAAAGGCTTGAGTCCGCGCTCCGCGTAGATGCTGTCCCACAGCTCCTGCCCACCACCGTAACGCAACCAGGCCGTGTGCTCAGTTGCCGACATACCGAAAGGCACTGAGCTGAAAAAATGCAGGGCGGGATTCTTGCCAGCCGCGTAATAAGGTGTTGAATGCCCGATTTCGACAGTGCCCTGCTGCACCGCATCCTGAACCGCAAAGGGCGGCACCAACTCCCCCCCGGAAAACACCTTGAACGTCAGTCTGCCAGCGGACATCACGGCAACGCGCTCGGCAAAACTGACGACGTTGGTGCCGATTCCCGGTGCTTTGGCCGGAAAACTGGAAGGCAGTTTCCATTCGAACTTGCCCTGGGCGAGGGCAGGTGCACCAGTGATGGCAGCCGCAGAGACTGCGGTTCCGGCCGCACCGGCCTTGATGAAGTCACGACGTTTCATGGAAATCCTCTAAACAAGGCAATCCAGCTCTCTGGTGCTGGATTTGACCATTCAAGCCAGTAGCGCAGGTAGCCAGGTAGCGAGCTGCGGAAAGATTGCCACCAAGCATAGCGCAAGCAATTGCAGCACAACAAATGGAATCACCGCCCGGTAAAGCCTGAGCGTACTGAGTCCCCGCGGCGCCACCGAGCGGAAATAGAACAATGCGAATCCAAACGGGGGGGGTGAGAAAGGAAGTTTGCAGGTTCAGCGCCAGCAGTATTGCTATCCAGACAGGGTCGAAGTCGCCTGCCAGCAAACTCGGCCCCACGATCGGCACGATGATGAAAATGATCTCGATGAACTCAAGCACAAAGCCGAGCAGAAACACTACCAGCATGACGACCAGCAAAGT
>JABDKN010000244.1 GCA_013002205.1 Granulosicoccus sp. | reverse complement strand
TCCGGGCCAGAATGCAGTCGTCGTTCCGGAAGTCGAGCCTCTGGAACTGGATGAGGACGATCTGCCAGAGGCCCCGTGGGAGAGCTGATGATGTGGCAGAGCAACAGCTATACCGATACGGGCCAGGTACGCAGTATCAATGAAGACTCGATACTGGAACTCCCTGACCAGCAGCTGTGGCTCGTGGCCGACGGCATGGGAGGACACTCACACGGTGACTATGCCAGTCAACTGGTCTCACGCACGCTGTCCGACTTCCAGTGTTCCATCCATGCCGGTATCAGCAAGAGCCGGCTCGTGGCGACCCTTGCCCAATGCAATACCCAACTGGTCGAAAAGGCAGAGCGGGACCAGGCCGGCGTCATCGGCTGTACCGTCGCCATTCTACAGACGGGTAGTCACAGTATCCGGTGCACCTGGTCCGGCGACAGTCGCATCTACCGCCTGCGCAGTGAGACGCTGAAACAGCTGACACAGGATCACTCTCAGCAGACGGCGGTGGAAGACCGCGACCGGTTGCGACATCCCTCATCGTTGATCGAACCGTCACAAATGCTGACCAGCGCCATCGGTGGTGATGGTCAACTGGCACTGGAACACTGCTGGTATCCACTTGACGCAGATGACATATTCCTGTTGTGCACTGACGGCCTGAACAAGGAGGTCGACGATGAGGAAATACGGGATGCACTGGCAAATTCAGCCGACGGCAACCAGGTATTGGCCACATTGTCCCGGATGTATCAGGAACGCGGTGCCCGGGACAACATTGGTATGGTCTGGGTCACCTGCTCAGCATCATGACCCGGAAGAGTGAACACGTGTACACAGCGGGTACCCTAGCTGCAACCGCTCGCAGAATCGGCGACACTGCAGTCCATGCACCAGCGATTCGCCAGGATGAATCTTATGAACAAATTTAACTGCAACACGATCACGCGATTGGCACTGCTTGTTCTGGCGGCGCTGGCGATGAGCTCCTGCGCATCCGTGGTCAACCGGGAACCACCCTCCATTGCCCATATTCACATTGGACACGCGATCACGGCGTGGCCGCTTGCCCCCAAGAAGCAGGGACTACTGGTCGCCGCCGAACTCGCCTCGGTAGCTGCTGTGGCCAATGCCGAGCTGATGCTCAAGGCAGCCCGCGAAGGCGATCTGGAACGTGCACAGAAATTTCTTCGGGCAACCGCAACGGAAGTCGATCCGGGCTTCCTGGATAAAAAGGTGTCCAACGAATACGGTTTGCGCAAGGCGGCGGCTGAAGCTATCACTCACCTGCAACTGGCCAGCGAAGTGGATGATGCCAGTGCCAATGTTCAGCGAACCGTCACGACTACCCGGATCAAGGCGGAGGATCTGATCGATCGCTCCGATGAACTGCTGGCTTTTCTGGATGCCGGATCAAAGGCGCAAAGTGTCGAGGAGATGGAAATCATCGCCGAAGAAATCGTCCGCACCCTGAAAACCATCGCCGGGGGCCCGGACATTTCCGGTAGCTACAGTCTGTTTGACTTCAGGCAGGACATCGAAGCCATGGTGGCCAGGGAAGACCCGCCCTATGAGACGGTCGAAAGCTATTACCTGTTCAATCTGGTCAAGCTTCCGGATGGACAGTGGGGATTCGCATCGCGCAGCAGTCGCGGCTCTGCCGGCGTGGGATACTGATGAACAGCCGATCGACCAGGGCAGGTATCATTGCACTGGCAGCCCTGTCATGCTTATTGAGTCCTGCCAGTGGTTTTGCACAGTCTGTGGACCAGTGCATGTCTGCGCGTCTGGCCGATGCCCTGAAGATCTGCAAGAGCATTCTGGACAGTGGCAGCCGGAACCCTGATGTCTACTGGAAACTGTCCTCGGCGCAGTACCAGGATGGACAGAAAGCACTGGCCAACCGCACACTGGATGATGCGCTGCGACTTCATCCCGGCGACGCCAAGCTGTCCAGCCTCAAGGAGATCATATCGACCGACTCGACCGAACAGGCACTTATCGCCCGTTCTGCCAAACTGAACCAGCTGTCGCTGGACAAGGGAGCATTGAAGATTTCCTGCCTGACGAAAAGCGGTGATGTGGGTATCACCGCCTGCAAGAGACGCCTGGAACTCACCGATGAAGATGGCGCCAGGATTCGCACACGACTGGCCAGCCTGGAGGAGACGCAATCTGCCAACCGCCAGGCGACTGCACCAGTCAACCCTCTCCCGGATCCGGAACCTGCTCCGGAAGCGGGACCTGATCCGGAACCGCAACCAGTCGTCATCGTCGAGTCGCCCGCCACCAACACCGCTGCCGCCGACCAGTCAGCGTTGGCTGAACAGGCGACCGACACCGATCAACTGCGCGATAACCAGCAACAATTCATTGACGATCGTCGACAAGCCTACAAGAGGCTGGTGACCGATGTGCAGTCGCGTCTCAACGAGATGGGATTCGATGCCGGTTATCCCGATGGTGTACCCGGCAGCCGAACCCGACAAGCCCTGACTGATTTTTACAGGGCGGTCGACCTGCCCGTCGTCACCTCCATAACCGACCTGACACTGGAGGATCTGGATGCTGAGAAACGCAAACTCGACCGTGCCAGAGTTGCATTAAAGGAGAGCCGGACAGCGTTGGCGGCCGGCGATCTCGATCTGGCCAGAAGCAAGCGAAGTGAAGCCAGCAGACTCAGTGGACTGCTGACAGTACCTGCAGAGCTGGAACTTGCATTGCGTGCGCCAACACCCGAAGCGGTGGTACCTCCGGCAGTTACCACGAGTCCACCCACCCCGACCACCCCTGTTCAAACCGTGGTGAAATCCTCGCCGGTTCAGCAGGACTCATCCAGGCAATTCGTCGAACTGATGGGGCGCATCAATACACTGCATGGCCGGATTCGGCGACAGCTGGCGGATCAGCAGCGGCAACTGGAGCAATTACGCGACGCCCTGTAGATCCATGAAG
>JABDKN010000242.1 GCA_013002205.1 Granulosicoccus sp. | reverse complement strand
CGCGATGGCTGCGTTAGAAAAGCTTGACGTATGCCCGATATGCCTGCGCTTTTCCGCCTTGCCCTCACGACTGTGGCAACGAAAAGTTTGTCACCGAACTTTCCGCGCGACCCACTAGACGCCGCCGTAGTCTTTTCTCTCTTCACCGATCCAGCGTCTCACGAGACCCTGCACCGACTGCGGATGCGAGTCCAGCAACTGGTCGGCAATCTCACTGACCTCGTCCAGCAGATCATCGTCCCGCCCAAGCTGGGCAATGCGGAATTCCGCCAGGCCGGTCTGCCGCGTTCCCAGTACCTCGCCTGCACCACGTAGTGACAGGTCTTTTTCGGCAATGACGAATCCGTCATTGGTTTCGCGCAGGATGCCCAGGCGCTCTCTTGCATTGCCCGACAAGGGTCCCTGGTACAGGAGTATGCAACTGCTCTGTGCACTACCCCGACCTACCCGCCCACGGAGCTGATGCAGTTGAGAAAGTCCGAGTCGTTCGGCATTCTCGATGATCATCAGCGATGCATTGGGTACGTCGACCCCCACCTCGATCACCGTGGTTGCAATCAACAGGTCGATATCACGTGCCTTGAATGCCTGCATGATCGCCTCTTTGTCGCGAGGTTTCATCCGTCCGTGCACCAGTGCAATGCGGTGGCGTGGAAGGAGTTCGCGGAGAGCGTCCAGAGTGTCCTCGGCAGCCTCTGCCTGCATGGATTCCGATTCTTCGATGAGCGTGCAAACCCAGTAGACCTGTCGCCCATCATCGATGGCGGATCCAACACGTTGCACGACTTCCCCACGACGTGAGCTGTCCAAGGCCACCGTGGTTACCGGTTTGCGCCCAGGCGGTAGCTCATCGATTACCGATGCGTCCAGGTCGGCATAAGCGGTCATTGCCAGCGTTCTCGGAATCGGCGTTGCAGTCATGATCAACTGGTGCGGCAGGGTATTGCCTTCCGTACCCTTGTTGCGCAGCGCCAGCCGTTGATGCACCCCGAATCGATGCTGCTCATCGATGATGGCAAGCCCGAGGTTCTGAAAGACCACATCTTTCTGAAACAAGGCATGTGTGCCCACGATGACCCGCTGATGTCCCATTGCAACCGCCTCGATCGCCGCGCGTCGCTGCACCGCGCGCAATCTGCCGGTAAGCCAGGCAACTCCGATACCCAGTGGTTCGAACCACTCGGAAAAATTAAGCATGTGCTGCTCGGCCAGTATCTCCGTCGGGGCCATCAATGCAACCTGAAAGCCACACTCCACTACCTGCGCGGCAGCCAGTGCGGCCACCACTGTTTTGCCCGACCCGACATCGCCCTGAACCAGCCGGAGCATGGGTTCACCGCTGCCCATGTCGTCCAGCACATCCAGCAGCACCCGATCCTGAGCCTTGGTCAACTTGAACGCCAGAGACGAACGCAGAGTACGCGGCAGTTGTCCAGCTGGCCTGATAACCGGTGCCAGCTGCGCCTGGGTATGGACACGTAACAGGCGCAATCCCAGACGGTGAGCAATGAGTTCCTCGAGGGCCAGTCGTCGATGAGCAGGATGCACACCCTCGATCAATGCATTGATATCACTGCCCGGAGGCGGGCGATGCACCACATGCAGGGCGCTGGTCAGATCAGGCAGACCGAGTTTCCCGATCAGATTTGCAGGCAGGTATTCGTGTAGCGAATGCCTGTCGAGTTGTGCCAGTACCTGGCTGGTCAGGCGCCGCAGCGTTGGCTGCTGTACCCCTTCGGTAGTCGGGTAGAACGGCGTCAGGGTATTCTCCAGTGCCGACTCGCCGGAGGCGCCTGCGCGCAATATGCGGTATTCCGGGTGCACCATTTCAAGCATGCCCGGTCCACGTCTCACTTCGCCGAAACACTGCACCCGCACTCCGCGTGCAAATTGTCTGACCTGTTGCTGGTTAAAATGGAAGAAGCGCAGCATGATCGCCCCGGTCCCATCATCGATCCGCACCAGCAGAGATCGTCGCCGGCGGCTCACGACCTCGCTGACCACGACCTCGCCGTTGATGACGGCTTCCCGACCGGGGGACAACCTGCCGACATGCGCCAGTCGTGTTCGATCCTGGTAACGGAAAGGCAGATGAAAGAGCACATCCTGCAAGGTGTGAATACCAATGCCCGCAAGTTTCACCGCCATGGCTTCGCCTACGCCCTTGAGCGTGAGCACCGAGGTGGCATCCAGAGTCGCTTTGTCACGTGCTGTGTCGATAACCACTGGTAATCCCGGAACGGATCGGTGTGAAAGTCGGCGTTGCTGACAGGCGGTTATCAGCCGAGGAACATGACACCCTCCACCTCGACCGCGACATTGCGCGGCAGCGATGCCACACCGATGGCCGCACGTGCCGGAAAAGGCTCGTTGAACCGTTCAGCCATCACCTCGTTGACCAGGGGGAAATCGGCCAGGTCGGTCAGATACACAGTCAGTTTGACCACCTGGTCAAACGAGCCGCCTGCCGCCGTACACACAGCTTCGAGATTATCGAACACCTGCACGACCTGCGCCCTGACATCATTGCTGACCAACTCCATGGTCTCGGGCAGTAGTGGAATGGCGCCGGACAGGTAGACGGTATCACCCGCGCGCACAGCCTGTGAATAGGCACCAATGGCGCTGGGAGCTTTGTCGGTACTGAAGGTCTGACGAGACATGCGGCTGATCTGCAGTAGGGGAGTGTGAATTGCCAGTATATCGCCTTGTTACTGATCAATCACTGAACGGGGATACCTGGGAGTCTGCGCAGCAGAAAATCCCGGCCATCGACATACCGGTACTCGCCGGGAGTCCGGGATTCAGCTTTCACGCTTGACGCTGCGCACCACGGTCAGGTTACGTAGACGTCTGACGATACGAGCCAGTTGCACACGACTTTCGACCGCCAGCGCAAAGCGGATGCTGATGTCGTCTTCACTGCGGTTATTGAATTCCATGTTCTCGATATTCACACTCATCAGTGACATGGTGGCAGTGACCCGCGCCAGGGCACCTGGCTGGTTGACAAGATGACACAGGATAACCACCTCGAAGGTACCGTTGACATCCGGCGCCCAGTCCACGGCCACCCATTCCTTGGGCCGGCGCCGGTATCGCCGCACGTTGCGACATCCCGCGCGATGTACGGCGACGCCCTTCCCGGGTGTAAAAAATCCCTGGACGTTATCTCCCGGAATGGGATGACAGCAACGGGACATATACAGTGTCGGACTGTCAGCCGAATCGATCAGCACCGGCGCCGTCTCCAGGACCGGCAGCTGCGCCGAGTCGACCGTATCCCCCGATTCGAGCTGGATCAGTCGTGCAGCGATCTGGCTGGGCAGATGCAGACCGAGGCCGATATCGGCATACAGGTCATCCACGGTACTCATACGTCGTTCCGCCAGCATGTCATGCATGATCTTTTCCGGTACTTTTTCCAGCGATCGCTCGTGCCTGCCCAGCGCACGCCGCAGCAGGCGCTTGCCAAATTCCACTGCTTCCGTGCGATCCAGTGCACGCAGATGGTGACGGATAGCCGAGCGCGCCTTGGCCGTCATCACCGAATTGAGCCACATGGGACTTGGCGCGATCTTCTGCCCGGTAATAATCTCCACGGTCTGCCCGCTCTCCAGAGGCGTACTCAGGGATGCCAGGCGCCTGTCGATCTTGGCAGCCACGCAGCGATTGCCCACCTCGGAGTGGACCGCGTAGGCAAAATCCACCGGGGTTGCATTGCGTGGCAACTGGATGATTCTGCCCTTGGGTGTAAAGACGTAGATTTCACCGGGAAACAGGTCGAACTTGACGTTTTCGACAAAGTCCACGGTGTCCGAGGCATTGTCCTGGATATCCACCAGGCGGGACAGCCAGTCAGGCGTGCGACTGCGGGCAGGTATCGCATTGCCCCCTTCCTTGTAGGACCAGTGAGCTGCAATGCCCGACTCTGCCAGCTCATCCATCTGCTGAGTTCGTATCTGCACCTCTATAGGAGTGCCGTCGGATCCATGGTTGAGCACGGTGTGCAGTGACTGATAGCCATTCTGCTTGGGCACCGCGATGTAGTCCTTGAAACGCGAGAAAATGGGCGCATACAATTGATGGACCAGGCCCAGAACCTGGTAGCACTCCTCTTCGCTGCTGACGATCACTCGCAGCGCAATCATGTCGAACACACGCTGGAAAGGCAGTTGCTTTTTCAGCATCTTGTTGTACAGACTGTACAAATGCTTCTCGCGGCCGGTGACCGTTGCCTCGATACCCTTCTCGCTGAGCATCGACTCGATTCTGTCAGCCACACGGCCGATGATCTGCTCGCGATTGCGATGCGCCTGCTCTACGGTGGCCTCGAGCACCCGGCTACGCATCGGATAACAGGCACGAAAGCCAAGATCTTCCAGTTCGTTCTTGATGGTATACATGCCGAGCCTGGCTGCAATCGGTGCGTAGACCTCCAGCGTTTCCTTGCCGATCCGCCGCTGTTTGTCGGAACGCAGGGAATCGATGGTTCGCATATTGTGCAGGCGATCAGCCAGCTTGATGATGATCACCCGGATATCGGTAACCATGGCCAGCAGCATCTTGCGAAAGCTTTCAGCCTGGGCCTCCCGTTTGGAGCGGAATTCCAGATGGTTCAGCTTGCTGACGCCATCGACGATGTGCGTCACCTCTTCACCAAAGGCGGCGACCAGGTTCTCGCGGCTCACCGGTGTATCTTCCAGCACATCGTGCAACAGGGCTGCCATGACGCTGTAGTGGTCCAGTTTCATGGAGAAAACGATACTGGCCACGGCCAGGGGGTGCGTGATGTAGGGCTCCCCGGAGCTGCGTGTCTGACCTGTGTGCGCATCACGCGCCAGCGTGTAGGCCTTGGCGACTTCAGCAATCTGTTCGGTGGAGAATCTGCTGCTCATCTGCTCGACCAGCGAGCTGTAAGCATGACCCTCCAACCTGGAGCTGCCCGATGCTGAGTCACACGCCGTATCACGCGCACCGCCCCTGGCAGGTAAGGCGTCACTGGCCCCGCCGATACCGGATCCGCCTGCAGCCATTATCGGCGGGGCACTGCCTGCTGACTGCTGCGATCTGTCTGCAGCATTGGCCGGCTGCGCAGCAGTACCGGAAGAATGCTGCGGCCGCGACTGCCCGGCCAGCATGGCGTCCGCAGGACGCATGGGCAGCCCGTTGTCAGCGGCGGCACCGGAAAAAGTTGTGGGTGTACCCATCGACGGATTTCCGTCCGAATCAGGAGGTGCGAGTCCGGAGATGGGTGTCTCGCCGGCCACTAGTCGTAATCTGGACGGACTATGGCAACTGCCGGGCCCGGCCACCCATCAATGAGCCGCTGCGGGTCGATAGCGGCCGGGATCCAGAGTGCACCTGGATTGCGGTCAGAAATCCTCGCGCAGATCTTTATCATAGATGACAGGTTCGACAGGCGACGGGGGAGGTGGGGCCTCCTGCAGGATATCCTCACCAACCAGCCCCTCGGCAATTTCCCTGAGCGCAATCACTGTCGGCTTGTCGTTATCATCAGGTAGCAGAGCTTCCGCACCCATGGATATGTTCCGGGCGCGCTTGGCGGCAATGAGGACAAGGTCGAATCGATTCTGAACCCTTGCCAGGCTGTCTTCTACGGTCACTCTGGCCATGAATGGCTAATCCTGCAGTTCGCTGAACATTCTAGTGTAATGTGTAATGTACGCAAACGCCAGAGCGGGGGATTATCCGATTGCACCGTCATCTGCGCAGAACTCACTGAAAACGCCATTTACACGTTACAGGATCAACATTTTTTCACGATTGCGCGGCTGGGCATTCACCGATTTCAGTCATGTGTCAGGCTGGTGATGAGTCCGGCATGACGGTGCGCCTGCCGCGACTTCAGCACCCGATGGCTGATCACCACTGATTTCAGCTCCATGAGGGCAACCTCGAAAGCATCATTGATGATCAGGTAATCGGCACGGTGGTACTGCCGCATCTCCAGCACCGCTTCCGCCGTGCGCCTGCGGATGACCTCGTCGGAATCCTGGCCCCGACCCTTGAGCCGTGCTATCAGGGTTGCACGCGATGGCGGTAATATGAAGATGGACACCACATCCGAGAATTTCTGCCGAACTTGTGCGGCTCCCTGCCAGTCGATCTCCAGGATCACGTCCTGGCCGGCAAACAGCGCGTCATCGACTGCACTCATGCTGGTTCCGTAATAGTTGCCGAACACCTCGGCATATTCCAGGAATTGATCCGAATCGATCATGTCACGGAACGCATCACGAGTGACGAAATGGTAGTGCCTGCCCTCCTCTTCCAGTGGCCGCTGTTCACGGGTGGTGTGCGATACGGCCACCGTGAGATCGTCCAGCTCCTCGATGGTCCTTTTTACCAATGACGTCTTGCCGGCACCAGAGGGCGCGGAAACGATGAACATCTGTGCCTGATTGGTTTGCATGAACTGCGCATCCGAATTCCAACTTCTTTACTATAGTGCCTGAACCTCTGCATCGGAACATCCAATGGTCGTAACCGAATCTTCCAACCTGCCCATCGGCGCGGAGGCACCGGAGTTCACCCTGCCAGACACCCGGGAGGCATCGCAGGTGCAGCTGAGCAGCTACGCCGGCCAACCGCTGCTCATCGTGTTCATGTGCAATCACTGCCCCTACGTCATCCACATACTGGAGGAACTGGTCACCATTGCCCGTGAATTCGATCAGGAAGGCGTGCGGACCATTGCCATCAGCGCGAACGATATCGTCAATTATCCACAGGATGCCCCGGCGAAAATGGCAGCGCTGGCGCAACGCTACGATGTCGGTTTCCCCTACTGTTTTGATGAGACTCAATCCGTGGCCCGTGCCTACGGTGCCGTCTGTACACCTGACATATTTCTGTTTGATTCCGCCCACAGGCTTTATTACCACGGTCAGTTCGACGAAACACGCCCCGGCAACGGCAAGGCTCATGGCACCGATTTGCGACAGGCCTGCGCCTCCCTGCTGCAGGGCAAGGCGGCACCGACAGGGGTTCGCCCCAGTGTCGGCTGCAGCATCAAATGGAAATCCTGACGCCGCAGGTATCTGTCCTGCTGCCGGTTCGTGAATGGCGTGACACAACGCTGCAAGCCATCCAGAGCATTCTCACGCAGACACTCGTGTCGCTGGAAATCCTGCTCATCGGCCAGGAAGACACGGGTGAACTGGCCGATAGACTGCCAGAGGATCCGCGTCTGCGACTGCTGTCTCGACAGCGCCCTGGGATCGTCGGTGCTCTGAATACCGGTCTTGCACAGGCCCGTGCCCCGTTCATTGCCCGCATGGACGACGATGACATCGCCTATCCGGCGCGCCTGGCAAGCCAGCTGGACTTCCTGCGGGGTGATTCCGGATCCCGAATGTGCGGCACCTGCATCAGGATCATCGATCGGCACGGGCGCACCGATACGCTCGGCCATGGCAATCGTCGATACCAACAGTGGCTCAACGGACTGACCACCGATGATGAGATCCGCTCATCCCGATATATCGAGTGCCCGCTGCCACACCCGACACTGATGGCTCACAGGGACGTCTGGCAGCGCCTGGCCGGTTATCGTGAGACAGACCATCCCGAGGATTACGACCTCGTGCTGCGCGCCATGCTGATGGGTATTACCCTGGGCAAGCCCGAAGCGGTCCTGCAGGACTGGCGTGAGCACGATGACCGGTTGACCCACCGGGATCGACGCTACAGTCGTGAAGCATTTGCCCGCTGCCGAGCCTGGGCAGCGGCACAGCCTCTGAGCGGTCTCGGTCTTGCCGAGGGTCGCAGTGTCTGGCTATGCGGCGCAGGACGGAATGCGCGATTCTGGCATGACGCGTTGACGGCTCTTGGCGTCGCCGTACAGGGATTCGTCGATGTACATCGGAACGGACCGAACAGATCCAAGCGTGGTAAAGCGGTAATCGCTTGCCAGGAGCTGCCTCTCGCGCGCAAGGATGCGCTGGTCATCAGCACTGTCACGCAACCCGAAGCCCGCAGGCAAATGCTCCGGTTCTTTGACCGGCAGGCCTGGCGCGATGGCCGTGACTTCATAGTGGGAGGTTAGCCCGGTCGGGTAGTCCGGTCGGTTAGTCCGGTCGGTTAGTCTGCAATCCTGCGCTCGCTGCAGGGGATGGTTCCTGCTCAGAATATATTGGTCAGTGCCACACCCAGTCCCAGCCGTTGCTGGTAATGGTTGTAGTCGATCAGTGAATCACCATAGCCATCGAAGAACTGCACGAAACCTCTGAACTTCGCGAAGAAAGGGAACGTCCAGCCCAGCGTCAATGCACCCTTGCCAGTGGATGGATTGGCTCGGATCCGGACGGCAAACTCGTTATTCTGATTTCGCCAGGACACCGCTGCTTCGCCATGTCCCATGTAGTCGAGAATGTCTGGATTGTCATCACCTTCCGCATCGCCTGGCTGTTCCTTGGCTTTCTCCGGCAATCGATACCATGGCCGGATGCTGGCCACGAAGGCTCCTCGCTCATAGATCAGCGCTGCGTAGACACGGTTCCAGCTGCGTGACAGTCCCTGCACCTGTCCGTTGGACTGGTGTTCCAGACCCAGCGCCACGGCGGTATTGCCGCCGAACGGGCCCCACAGCAACGGCACGAGGTAGAAAATCTCCGGCTGGTAGTTGGTCTCCCTGAAAGGGCTGGACAAGTCGCTTGAATACAACTGCCACCAGGCCTCCAGCGTGATACCCAGTGACAGCGAATCATCCTTGAGAAACAGGTCCTGTTCGTTCAACTGGCTCTTCAGACTGATCTGGAACTTCACCTCGGCAGGTTGCAGACCTTCGCGAAGCGGCACATCATTCTGCTGGTAGATCTGTTCGTTGATGCCATTGGTGTAGCTGACGGGCAATATGAAATTGTGCTTGTGCGCAGTCAGAACATAAGGATTGAAGGCCTCTTCACGCTCCTCCCTGACCCGCTCCGTCACAACACCCATGGCACCTTGTTCCTGTGCAGTTTCCTCATTCACTCCATTGGAAACCTGTGCAGCAGTGTCTGCATTGCTGTCCGCGAACAGTCCACCCGACGGCCTTCCCGGCGCGTCGGCTGTTCCCGTCGTATCGTCTTCTTCAGGCACTTCTCCTGCGGGGGAGCTGACGGCAGAATCAGCGGCATCGGGCAGGTCGATCCGGCCATCCTGGACTCTGCCAGCGGAGGTGCAGGCACCCAACAGCAGAGCACAGCAACAGGAGAAAAATACAGCTGAACAGCCGGGTACGGGTGATGAATTGTCGGTCACAGGTAGTCAAGCGATCAAGGGAGCAGCAGAAGGGTAACGTTTATTGCCATTCAATGTGCATCCGCCAGTATCAGGTCGCTGGCTCGTTCACCAACCAGCATTGCCGGCGCATTCGTATTGCCAGTGGGAATGCAGGGGAAGACCGACGCATCAGCCACGCGCAGTCCCCGTATACCGTGAACCCGCAGGCAGTTGTCTACCACAGACATTCGAGGATCCGATCCCATACGACAGGTACAGCAGGGATGAAACACCGTCCAGGCAGTGTTCCTGATGAATTCGATCATCTGCTCATTGCTTTGCGTAGCCGGCCCCGGAAGAATTTCCGCCTCGATCACACTGCGCATTGCCCGCGTATCGACCAGTGATCGTATAAGCCGCATACCCGCAAGCATAAGCTGCCGGTCATGCTCGGTATCGAGATAATTGGGCTGGATGCGCGGAGGAATCGCAGCATCCGCATGGGTAATGTGCACGGTACCTGTGCTGGTCGGCTTGCAGGGGTTGTAGCCGAGCAGAAAACCCGGGAATGGATCTGGACTTATCAGCGGCCGGGTCCCCGGCGGTGCACGGGTATAACTCACGGGTGAAAAATACAATTGCAAGTCTGGCCCTGCGGATCGCGGTGAGGACCTGATGAATCCGCCAGCCTGGTTCAGACTGAGACTCAACGGACCCTTGCCAGCCAGGAGAAACTGCAGAACCGCCCGAAGTTTGCCATGCCAGGGTCCGAGTGCCTGATTCAATGATGGCACACGCGTACGGCAGACAAGGTCGGCGCCCAGATGATCACTCAAATGCTCACCCACCGCAGGCAGATCGTGGACTACCGGCACACCGGCATCGCTGAGCACCGCGGCCGGGCCCAGGCCGGACAATTGCAGGACCTGAGGCGAATTGACGGCACCGGCGCACAGGATGACATCCGCACGGGCCATGGCCAGCTTCACGACACCCTGATGCAGGTACCTGACGCCGGTTACACGCTGCCCGTGCAGTAAAAGTCGCTGTACCAGGGCATGCATCTGAACAACGACATTGCTGCGTCGCATCGCAGGTCTGAGATAGGCTTTTGCGGCCGATGCGCGCCATCCGCGATCGGTAGTGATCTGGTAGAGTGTGGCACCTTCCATCGAACCGGCGTTGTAATCGTCGGTCATTGGCAATTGGCGCTCGGCCGCGGCATCGAGGAAGGTCGAACACAGTGGATGTGCCTGGCTTGTAATGTCGGTGACTGACAGCGGACCCGACCTGCCTCGACGTTCATCAGGCTCACCGTGCCAGTTTTCCATTCGCCGGTACAGTGGTTCCAGATCTTTCCAGGCCCAACCTGGCGCAGCCGCTCCCCACTGGTCAAAGTCCTGTGTATGGCCCCGCACGTAGACCATGGCATTGATAGAACTCGAGCCTCCCAGAACACGACCACGCGGCCAGTAACTGGTTCGACCGTTAAGCTGCTGAACAGGCTCGGACAAATATTTCCAGTTGACCCGTTCGTCGTAGTAGGTCCTGCCATAACCGATGGGTATCTGCACACTGGGCCTGCAATCAGTACCACCGGCTTCGAGCACCAGCACCGAGTGCCTGCCAGAGGCACTGAGGCGATTGGCCAACACGGAACCTGCGGATCCGGCGCCTATAATCACGTAGTCGAAGTGTGTCAGGGCACTCATCTTGCGATGATATACAATGCGCTGCCGCACCGACACCATCCAGCTTCGAACCGGTGTACTCCCAAAGCGCATGTCGATCGTCTCCTTTGAACACCAGCCGGTTCTGAACCTGCCACGCTATATCCTCGGCGGGGTGATATCCCTGGTGGTGTTCGCCGGATTGCTACTGGCGGTCTTGTTCTTTCCGGGGATGTCCGCAGCGGACCAGGTGCTGAGCGACTGGGTGCAGCAGCTACGTAACCCGCTGCTCGATCGTGGGCTGCTGGTACTGACGCTGATGGGCGATTTTCGAAATGGAATGACCATCGTAGCCTGCGTGGTGCTTGCCCTTTTCGGTATGCGCCGGTGGTGGCTGGGTTTTCACCTGAGCTGCGTTGCTCTGAGCGCGATGTTGAGTGTCTCCATCCTGAAATCAGTCATCGAGCGCAGCCGTCCGGGACTGATCGACGGCACCTACGACTCATTCAGTTTTCCCAGCGGACATGCGTGTACGGCGGCACTGGTCGCCGGCCTGGTCGCGCTTCTGGCAGCCTATCGAAAGCCGGCAGCAAGCAGATACGCAATCTATGCGATCGCGGCTGTCATCGCAGCCGCGATCGCTTTTTCCAGAGTGTATCTGCTGGCTCACTGGCCCAGTGATGTGCTGGCGGGACTGGCTCTGGGCTATCTTCTGATCGTGGCGTTTGCCTGGCAACTTCACATTGGCATGACACTGCAACTGCGTTACCGGGTACCGCTGCTGATGGCACTGTGCGTAGTGGCCTGTCTGCATGTCGCACTGGTTTACAGTGATCAGGCAGTGCGCTATGGCATCAGCTGGCCGCACTGATGATGCCGTCACGGCGTGCGGCGCCATTTCCCTCTCCTCAGTGGCCACATGGACAGAATACCGACCAACGGACCTGCTGCCAGCAGGCAGAAAAGAAACGGCCAGCCCATCTTCATGGCCACCAGTGGTGTCAGCTGAACCGTCAGTATGGTCAGGGAAAAACCCAGGCCAGTCTGTAGAGCCATCAGGCTGCCGGCCATCTCGGGCGGTGCAAGATCAGCAATCAGTGCCGAGAATTGTGCCGAGTCGGGGATCACAGACAACCCCCACACCACGAACACTGCCGCCACGAGCAGAGGCGAGCCTCCGAATACGGCAGCTGCGCTGAGTGCTGACAAACCACTGCAGGTCATGACCAGAATCGTCAGCTCGGCCTTACCCAGTGCATCTGCCAGGCGTCCTGCAAAGGGGCAGAGTAGTGCTCCTGAGCCAATTGCCAGAAAGGCAGTCAGCTTGGACCATTCCAGCGCCGTAGCCGGGCTCATCTGCATCATGTACGAAGCCAGCGCAGCCGGGGCGATCCAGGACCAAAGTGCATAGAGTTCCCACATATGACCCAGATAACCCAGAAAGGCCCGTCTCAGGCGGCGGTCTGTCCAGGCCACCCGGATTATGCGCGGATTCATCCGTTGCTGTGCGGCATGATGAGGGCCGAGTGAAGTCTGAGACACCAGCACTGCAGCGATCACGGCAAGACCCGAAGCGACCAGGGTCGTCAGCCGCCAGTTGGTACCACCCAACCAGGCAAGCAGATGAGGTGACGCGGAACCCAGGGTCAACCCGCCGACCAGCAGACCGACGAGCCATCCACGATCCGCCTTGCCCCAACCCACCATGATTTTCATGCCGACCGGGTAAACCCCGGCCAGGCAGAAACCGGTGATGATACGCAGCAGGATACTGACGGTACTACCGGGCTCGGTGAGCAACATGACTGCATTGGCGGCCGCAGCTGACAGGGAGGCGGTGGCAAAAACACGCCGGGGATCGAAACGATCAGCAATGCCGTACATCGCCACGTACAGCGCACCCAACACGAACCCGGCCGGCACACCGGATACCAGCAGAGCTGCCCTGAAAGCACTGACCGCAAGTTCACCCTGCTGGTCTGCCTGCGTGGCCGAGGAAATGAACCATAGGCTCATCGCGGCGACTTCGGCCAGGACCAGCAAAGTTATCGACCGTGTCTTCATGAAGCCGACATACTCTTAAACGACCTGTTTTGCCGCCAGAATGGCCTCAATAAGCCTCGAATTTACCCGCCAAAACACACAATAACCCACAATTTCAATAACTTACGGGGGTCAGACCCCCGCTGACCCGCCGACGGTCAGTCCCTTTCGCGAGTCCGGGAGGCAAAGGCGTGAGCACAAGCGCGCTTGCAGGCAGATTGCAGGCTTTGCCGGCGCTGTTCTCGTACCGCACTGAAATCTGTCTGACTGACATCGCGCATGGCGAACAGATCCTGATGTCTGTCCAGCGCATCACCGTCGATATGGATTCGTGCATCCAGGCACACCAGTTCGCCTGCCGTATTGATCACCAGAGGACTGATTTCCACCAGTGTCAGATCCTTGTCGACAAACAGTCTGTATAGTTTCGCCAGCAGGTCCTCGAATTGTCCGGCCTGGTTGGCAGACAGGCCCAGTCCTTCTGTCAGTTGATGTATCTGCGCTGCCAGTAGCCCTGTCCTGAGATCCACGGCTACACTGTGTATCTTCTCCGGTGTCCTGGCGGCCACGGTCTCGATGTCGGTCCCACCGTCCCTGGAGGCAATGATAACGGCCTCATTACCAGAGTCGTTGATGAACATTCCCAGAAACAGCTCTGCGGCAATGTCGCAGATTCTTTCAACCGATACCAGGTTGACTGGTTGGCCCAGGGCATTGGTGTGGTTGGTGACCAGTCGCGTGCCCAGTAGATCCTGCGCGTGTTCCTCTGCTTCACGTGGCGTATCCACCAATCTCACACCACCAGCCCGGCCACGACCCCCGCCGTGGACCTGGGCCTTGACCACGACCTTGTCCGCACCCAGAAGCTCGGCCGCTGCACGCGCCTGTGCGGGTGTGCTGACCACTTGATGCTCAGGCACGGGCATACCGTAGGCCTTCATCAGGGCCTTGGCCTGGTACTCATGCAGATTCATTGACCGTCCTGTCACAAGTGGAGGATTCGTTAAGCGGAGCCTGGAAAATACGCAGACTGTCTAGCCACGCTTGCGATTACCGATATGTATGGCGCGACCATCGGCGCTCAATGCAGCCTCGTGCACCGCCTCGGAGAGTGTAGGGTGCGCGTGAATGGTGTGGGCTATGTCTTCGGTGGTCGCATCGAATTCCATCGCCAGCACCGTCTGCGCAAGCAGCTCCGAGGCACTGGGTCCAATGATGTGTGCGCCGAGTATGCGGTCGCTTTTCCTGTCCCGCACGATCTTCACCATGCCAGTCGTGTCACCCTTGGCTTTCGCCCGACCACTGGCGGCGAATGGAAAACTGCCGACCTGATAGTCGATCCCTTCGCTCTTGACCTGCTCTTCAGTCTTGCCGACCCAGGCCACTTCCGGGTGTGTGTAGATGACATTGGGCATCACATCGTAGTTGACGGAGCTCTCTTCACCCGCGATCCGCTCTGCCACCATGACTCCCTCCTCGGAGCCCTTGTGCGCCAGCATCGGCCCACGCACCACGTCACCGATGGCATAGACGTGAGGCACATTGGTTTCGCAAAACTCATTGACGTGGAACAACCCTCGTTCATCCTGCAGCACATCGGCTTCTGAAGAACAGACGTTGTCAGTAAAGGCACGTCGGCCTACTGCCACGATCAATTTGTCAAAGGTTTCCTCGTGATCACCCTCACCATCCTTGAACGTAACCGCCACTTTTCCGTGGTTGACCTTGCTGCCCATGACCCGTGTGGAGAGCCGGATATCCAGCCCCTGTTTCGTGAATGCACGCTGAGCTTCCCGGGCGATGGCCTTGTCAACCATCGGCAGAAAGGTGTCCATTGCTTCGAGCAATACCACCCTGGATCCCATACGGCGCCAGACACTTCCCAGTTCCAGTCCTATGACTCCGGCACCAATGACACATACACTGCCCGGCACTGATTCCCAGTCCAGAGCGCCGGCAGACTCCACCACGATATCGCCGTTGAGCGGCGTAACGGACAGATCGATGGGCACCGAGCCAGTCGCAATGACCACATTCTTTGAATCGTAAACCGTTTCCTTGCCATCCAGGGCAGTGACCTTGACCTGCCTGTCAGCCAGCAGCTGTCCTTCGCCCTGCAACCAGTCCACACCGTTCTGCTTGAAGAGCATCGCGATTCCCCCGGTGAGTTCCATCACGACCTGATCCTTGCGTTCGATCATTCTGGGTACATCGAGAGTGACTTCGCCGACGTTGATGCCCAGATCCTTGAATTGGTGACAAGCGGTTTCGTAGAGTTCGGTACTTTCCAGCAGTGCCTTTGACGGAATGCAGCCAACGTTGAGACAGGTGCCGCCCAATGCCGGCTTATCCTGCTTGTTGATCCATTTTTCGACGCAGGCTGTCTTCAGTCCCAATTGGCTCGCCCGAATGGCTGCTACATATCCGGCGGGACCTCCACCAATCACGATTACGTCATAGATTTCGGCCACGTTGACTCCTGAGATTGAATTGATAGCAGACCTCACAGTATATCGCGAACAGAGCCATTCCCAGGCATGCAATCCGGACCGGCATGTTGCCGGCCCTCAAAAGACTATCCACGCAGGTTGTCATCGGCCTGCATGACGCAGCAGCTCCGGACCCGCCCGGCTTGGCGCAGCTGGACACCGACATCAATAATGGTAGGCGCCCAGCTCGCCCCAGATTCCCTGGATGGCTGCGTAGAACCGGCGGCCCTGCTCACGCAGGGCGTCAGCTCCGAAGTGCACGCAGGACGACTGCCCGCAAGGATACTGTGGCGGCACCAGGTCATCGTTATTGACGAAGTCGGAATACGCAACATAGCTTCGAATGGAACGCTGCGCCGCATCAACCTGCAGCTTGCTGTCATGGAAAATCGAATACCGACCGCGCTCATCGTCTCCCTTACTTTGGGTCGCCAGGAGAAACGGAATCGTCGCCTCGTCACCGCGGGCTTCCCGACCTCGCACGTCGACGCGCGCTTCGCGACGCAAACGCCGCACCAGTTTCGCCAGGTTGTCAGCGTAGGTCGCAGCGCAGCCCGCGTTGTTGGAATCTGCACCACCCTGATGCCAGAGTATCCCGCGTAGCACGCCGCCGGTCTCCCGCAGCGTCATGTTCAATCTCGTCAACGCACGTTCAGTCAGCAGCGTACCACCGAGAAAATCTTCGCTGGTTGGTGCCGCGTTCCACGCGATATTGCCATTGGCATTGGCACAGAAGCCGGTCGCCCCCCAGGCTGCAGGCACCAGATAGATGTTTGCCGTGGATGCGCGGGACGCCTCCTTGGCAAACGTCAGCCCCAAACCGACAAAGGTTGCTCCCTTGCCATCGACACCGATATAGCGCGGTTCGTGCAGGGGATCCTCCGCTGGCACGAATATCGGACTTTTGGTATTGGCAGCTTCATCGGTAAACAGCTCGTCGCGATTGAAGATCGCCGGGCTATTGGGCTGAACGTTCAACTGCCGGATACGCTCTACCCGCTCGTCCTGACCGCCGGGATATCGCTCACGGCTGCCCACTTCACTGTAACCCTCCATATTACTCTGGCCGATCAGCAGGTAGACATCAGGAGCAGCAGTTGGTGTCACGTCAATGACCAGTGACTTTTCCGCTTTCGACACACCATCATCGGCAACGATACGAAAATGACGTACGTGCAGCATCAAGGGTGCAACGCCTACATCCAGCGCCAGATTCAGGGTTGCTCTGGATTCCCCCGACGCCAGCACTTTGCTCGAGAACACATGGCGCAGGCCGAGCATATCTCTCTCGGTATCCGCTACCAGGGACAGCGTAACGGCGCGCTTGTCTGCCTTGAGGCGATGTACAGACAAGCTAATGGAAACACCCTCGGCATCCCCCTCGACCAAGGTTGCTCGCTTTTTGCTCCGGTACAGGATCAGGTTACCATCCGCAACACCACCAGTGCTTCCCGCCGAGGTGTCGCTGCCCTGGTCGCTGCCCTGGTCGCCGCCTGAGTCACCCCCAGTCTGGCCACCGGATGCGTCAGCCGATGCGTCAGCGCCATCGTCGCCGGTGTCTGCCGCCGGTACGCCGGTATTTCTTATGCCACGTTGTGCCGCTATCTGCACCACCAGCGCCGCACCCTCATTACCGTGCCGATCGACGGCGCTGACACGATAGGTGTATGCCTGCCCGGGATCCAGGGCAGGCTCATACACACTCTGGGCATCGCGCAGGCCAAGCGATTGCCCGTTGCGGACTACCCGATAGCCAACCACGAAGGTGTCGTCGGTGGCTGCTGTCCACAGAATTTCACCTGCCGTGGAGGAGTAACGGATACCCTGGAGACTGCCCGGAGCACTCGGTGGCTGGGTGTCGGCAAGAACGGCACCGGGCGCGCCCAGACTGATTATCAGGATGAGGATGGCGCCCTGCACCCGCGCCAACCCGCGGTGCAGCCAGAACCCGGATCGCGCAGCGATGCTGCGGGTCGGACCATGATGCGTCAAGCTGCAGTCTGCGCAAGCCGGGCTTGAGCATCTTTGCTTGAATCCAGAGCGTACAACGTCCTGCTGAATGTCTATAGTCATTCTGGCTGTTCAGCCTCCTGCCGATAAAATATCGGGAAGTACGTTCCCGGGGCGATACACAAGCTTAGCGAAAAAATCATAACTACATATGAAATATGAAGGTTCAATGAATCACTGATGAATGCACTGCAAGTAGCGAAACAGATCGTGCTGGATTACTGTGCAGATTTTGATGCAAGTACACAGGAGCAGCTGGCCGACACACTGTCCCGACATACCGTTTCTGATTACCACTGGCGCGGCATGCATCCTTTCTACGGTATCGCAGGTCAGCAGGGTGTCTGTAAGTCGTTCTGGCTACCTCTACGCAATGCGTTCGCCGGGCTGCAACGTCGTCCTGACATTTTTCTGGCGGGACACAACAAACTGGATACCGAAGAGCCGCTGTGGGTGTGCCAGATGGGACATTTCATGGGCCTGTTTGACAGACCTTGGCTCGATATTCCGCCAACGCAACGCATGGTGATGATTCGATTTGTCGAATTTCATCGTATCGCTGATGATCGAATTGCCGAAACGGTGTTGTTCATCGACCTGATCGGGGTCATGAGGCAAGCCGGCCAGTACCCACTTCCTCCGCAGACGGGCAGTTCGTTCATATACCCGGGGCCGCTGACTCATGACGGCTTGCTGCTGCAGCCGCATTCACTCGAGCAAGGCAAGGCGACTCTTGAACTGATCGATCGCATGGTGGCCGATCTGAGTGCCGCCAACCAGGAATCACTGGAAAACGGCGATGACAAGGTCGACCCGGCTGTCATGGCAAGAACCTGGCACAACGACATGATCTGGTACGGCCCGGAAGGCATTGGTGCGACCTATACCATTGATCGCTATCAGCAACAACATCAATACCCGTTTCGCTGCAACCTGGCGGCCAAGACGTTCAACGGGCACATCGCGCGCTTCGCCGAAGGCAATTACGGTTGTTTCTTTGGCTGGCCAAATCTGACCAACACCCCCACGGGCGGGTTTCTTGGCATGACCGGTGGATGTCGATCTGCTGACATGCGGGTCGTCGACGTGTATCGCCGGGACGGTGACAAACTGGCCGAGAACTGGGTGATCATCGATCTGCCACACTGGCTGAACATGCAGGGTCTGGATGTTCTGGCCCGCATGCGTCAACTACATGGAGTCGAAACCGTCAATTGAATCGCAGTCGATGCTACAGGTCAAACACGATGCGAGCCGGATCCTCGACCAGTTCCTTGATGGTTTTCAGAAACCCCACCGCACCCTTGCCATCGACGATACGGTGGTCATAACTCAAGGCGACATACATCATCGGACGGATGACCACTTCGCCGTTCACGGCAATCGGTCGATCCTGAGTGGCATGCATTCCCAGAATGGCGCTTTGCGGTGGATTGAGAATCGGGGTGGACAGTAGCGAGCCGAACACACCGCCATTGGATACTGTAAAAGTACCGCCAGTCATTTCCTCAATGGACAGTTTGCCCTCGCGCGCTTTCTCCGCGAATTGAGCAATTGATTTTTCGATATCAGCCAGCGTCATGTGTTCGGTGTTGCGCAATACCGGCACGACCAGGCCTCGATCTGACGACACGGCGACGCCGATATCACAGTAACCGTGGTACACCACATCCTTGCCATCGATGGAGGCATTGATATCCGGATAGCGCTTGAGTGACTCGGTGGCAGCCTTCAGAAAAATGGACATGAAGCCCAGCTTGATACCATGAGATTTCTCGAACCGATCCTTGTACTGATTACGCAGTGCTATGAATGCACTCATGTCCACTTCGTTGAAGGTGGTGAGCATGGCCGTGTTCTGCGTAGCCGAGAGCAGACGTTCGGCAATTCGCGCCCTGAGTCGTGACATCGGCACGCGTTTTTCCACACGTTCGCCGTCGGCGACGATGGGCACAGGTGCACTGCTGTCGGTACTGGAAGCGCTTGCAGGTACAGAGGCAGGTGTAGTGGTGGCGACTTGCGGTGCCGTGTGCACGGCCACATGTTTTTCGACATCTTCCTTGAGCAAACGCCCGTTCTTACCCGAACCCTTGACATCCGCCGCCTGCAGCTTGTGCTTCTTCAGCAGTTTACGCACGGCAGGACTGGTCTGTCCGGCCACGCCCGGTTCCGCGGCGGCTGCATCGTTGGCGGCCGTGCTCTCTGCACCGTCAGACGCAGCAGCCTGGGAGTCGGCAGGTGTCGCATCGGCACTGGCGCTACCGGCTTCGATGGAGCCGATGACCTGATGGGCCGATACCGTTGCGCCTTCATCCTCGATGATCTTGCCAAGCACACCGTCTTCGGCAGCAGGCACTTCCATGACGACCTTGTCCGTCTCGATATCCACCAGCACTTCATCACGACGTACCGGATCGCCTTCCTTCTTGTGCCAGGTGACGATCAATGCATCGGCGATCGATTCTGGCAGAGTTGGCACTTTGATCTCGGAAGTCATGCGTGAGAGCCCTTTTTTAGGTAGGTTGCAGTGTCTGTAGTGTAGATCAGTGAGTCTGACTGTTGGGAATCAGGCCCAGCCCCTCTTCCACCAGACGTTTCTGTTCAATCAGGTGCTGATTCATGTAACCACTGGCGGGTGACGCCGAAGGGGCTCGACCAGCGAATTCGACGTCGGCGACCGTTGCCGGCAGGACCCGCTCGATACGGTGCCGGTTGGAACGCCAGGCGCCCTGATTACGTGGTTCTTCCTGACACCACACGATGCTCCTGGCCTCCGGATACTGATTGACCGCCGCTTTCATCTCGTCGTAGGGAAACGGGTATAGCTGCTCGAGTCTGATCAGAGCGACATTGTTCATTTCATTCCCGCGCCGTGCCTGCAGCAGATCGTAGTAGACCTTACCCGAGCAGAACACGAGACGATCAACGCCCGCAGGCTCCAGATCATCGATCTCCGGAATGACCGGCATGAATGTCCCCTCAGCCAGATCCTCCAGCGAGGAGGTTGCCAGGCGATGACGCAACAGGCTCTTGGGGGACATGACGATCATCGGGCGACGCATGTCACGCAGCATCTGGCGGCGCAGCATATGATAGGCCTGCGCAGGTGTACTGGGTACGATGACCTGCATATTGTCTTCAGCGCACAATTGCAGAAAGCGCTCCAGTCGTGCCGATGAATGTTCGGGCCCCTGTCCTTCGTAGCCATGGGGCAACAGTAGTGTCAGGCCGCACAGACGACCCCACTTGGTCTCCCCGGAACTGATGAACTGATCGATGAGCACCTGCGCACCGTTGGCGAAGTCACCGAATTGGGCCTCCCAGATAACCAGAGTTCGCGGGTCGGCCGTGGCATACCCGTACTCGAAGCCCAGCACGGCTTCTTCGGACAGTACTGAATCAATGACCAGAAAATTGGCCTTGTCCGTCAGCTCGCGCAACGGAACATGCGCACCCATCGCTGCCTGATTGTGCAGCACCGCGTGCCGGTGCGCGAAAGTGCCACGCCCACAATCCTGCCCGGACAGGCGTACCGAATACCCCTGGTCCAGCAAAGTGGCATACGCCATGGTTTCGGCATAGCCCCAATCCAGTGGCAGTGCGCCAGCCGTCATCTTGCGGCGATCCTCGACAATCTTCTTGACACGCGAATGCAGCACGAGGCCATCGGGCAACGTGGTCAGACTGGTTGCCAGCTCACGCAACCTGGTCAGCGGCACACTGGCGTCGTAGGGAATCTTCCAGTCCCTGGCGACGTATCGCGTCCAGTCAACCGCAAGCTCCGGCGCTTCGGCCAGGCCTTCCAGGACATCCGGGGCTACGTGTTTCCCGTCATCCAGTGCCTGGCGGTAGTCTTCGACCATCTGGTCAGCATCCGTGGATGAGACTATTCCGGCGGTTGCCAGTTTCTCAGCGTACAGCGTGCGTGTCGTGGGCAAGGCCTTGATCGCCTTGTACATGATCGGCTGCGTGACCGACGGTTCGTCCGTCTCGTTGTGGCCATGGCGCCGATAGCACACCATGTCGATGACCACATCCTTCTTGAAGGCCATGCGAAAATCCAGGGCCAGCTGGGTGACGAAGTACACAGCCTCCGGGTCATCGCCATTGACATGGAAGATCGGCGCATTGATCATCTTGGCCACGTCCGTGGCGTACAGCGTGGACCGGGCGTCGGCCACGTTGCTCGTGGTGAAACCGATCTGGTTGTTGACGATGATATGAACGGTGCCCTTGGTGGAGAAACCACGGGAATCAGCCATATTGAAGGTTTCCATCACCACGCCCTGCCCGGCGAAAGCCGCATCACCGTGTATTGCGATGGGAATGACCTTCTCGCCATTCCTGTCACCATAGCGATCCTGCCGTGAACGCACCGAGCCTTCCACCACCGGCGAGACGATCTCCAGGTGAGACGGATTGAATGCCAGGGACAGGTGCATGTGTCCATGAGGTGTCTTGATATCCGAGCTGAAGCCCTGGTGATACTTGACATCACCCGAGGACAGGCTCTCGTTTTGATTGTGCTTGCCTTCAAATTCCTGAAACAGCTCCGCCGGATTCTTGCCCAGGATGTTGACCAGCACGTTCAGACGCCCCCGATGCGCCATACCGATGACCATGTCCTTTACACCCAGAGAGCCTGCGCGACGCACCAGTTCAGTCATGATCACGATCAGGCTCTCACCGCCTTCCAGGGAAAACCGCTTCTGACCCACGTAGCGTGAACCCAGATGCCGCTCCATGCTCTCCGCCGCCGTAACGCGCTGCAGGAGCCACTGACGTGTTTCTGCAGTCAGCGTCGGCGCTGAGGCAACACTCTCGATGCGCTGCTGCAGCCAGTCTTTCTGCGGTGTGTAATCGATATACATGAACTCGTAACCGATCGCGCCGCAATAGCATTTTTCCAGGTGAGCGATAATCTCCCTGAGTGGTGCGTGATCGATACCCTCGAGCGAAGGTGTCTGGAAAACCGTGTCCAGATCCGATTCTGCCAGCCCGTTTTCATGCAACCGAACCTCACGTACCAGTGCCTCGGTTTGCCGACCCAGGGGATCGGTCCGGGCGAGCTGGTGCCCGCGGACCCGGTAGGCGTTGATCAACTGCGTGACATAGATCTGCTTGAGTTCCGCTGCACTGCCGGCAGTGGCGGAGACGCCGTGGCCGGCTGCACGAATGCCGGGACTGCGTGCCAGCATCCGGAACTGTTCACGTATCTGCGAATGTGAAATTTCGCGGGCATTCTCGGCCACCATCGGCAGCGCGGCGAAAAAATCACGCCAGTTTTCATCCACCGAGTTGGCATCCAGCAGATACTGTTCATACAGATGCTCCAGCCACGGTGAGTTTGCTCCACCGAGCATGGAATTGTCCCAGTGCTCCTGCATGGAAGCCTTGGCGTCGAAGGATTTGGGTGATGCGCTCATTGGATATGTCCGGAGCATGACGGGGCAGGGTTGCCCGTCAAGATAGGAGGTGACTGGCAGGCGGACTGGCACGCGGACTGGCAAATCAACTGCCGGTACAGCATATTGACTGGCGTGCTCATCCGCGCATTACTGAAACTGAAAGGTGCATTTCATCGGTTGTCATGTGTGCCCTGACTCGCCAGATGGGCTGGAATACCATCGATGACCGCCCTGGTGAATTCGTCGGTATCGAGTGTACCGCCCAAATCCCGTGTGCTGTAACCATTTTCGATACAACCCAGCAAACTCAGTCGCAGCGCATGCCCCAGATCATAACGATCGATGTGATCCAGCAGCATGCCGAATGCCAGTAGAACCGCAGTCGGATTGGCCAGATTCTTACCGGCAATATCCGGTGCCGTACCCCCGGCCGGATCGAACATGGCGATGTCCACCTCGTCGTTTTCGTCGAAGGAGTAATTGCCGCTGGCACCGGTTCCCAGGCTGCCGACCAGACCAGAGGCCATGTCGGACAGGAAGTCGCCGTACTCATTGAGCACCAGAACCACCTCGAACGAGGCCGGATCCAGGATGATCTTGGCCAGCAGTGCATCGAACAGCTCAACACGATGCTCCACATCCCGGAACTGCTCATGTACCTTGGCGACCACGGATTCAAAGAGGCCATCCGTCACACGCTGAATCGTGTGCTTGGAAGAACTGGTCATGGAATAATGACCGTCACCGTAGGTCATACCCTTGGACCGGGCCAGCGCGAAGGCGAACCGGGCCGCCTGTTCGCACGGTTTGCGTTCCACCAGGCGCAGTGACACCGCCGCATCCTTGCCAATCAGCTGGCCGGCATCGTCATAGGTGCCCCCGGTGGCGATACGCACGATGTGCAGGTTTACATCTTCCTTGAAGTTCGTGTGGATTCCCTTGATGGATATGGCCGGGCGATATATCACACTGAAATCACAACGTCGCCTGATCAGCGCATTGGGGCTGACCTTATCGGTCACGGTGGGGTACTTGAGAGCCAGTCTCGTCTGGCGCATGGACGCTTCCGCCTCATCGATCACCTCGTCACCGCGCGCCTGCCGGTTAGCCAGGGACCAGTCCACCTGCCTGAAGTTGAGTTCCAGGGGCAGGGCATCGGCAACCGCATGTACCGACTCGGCCAGTTCCGGGCCAATTCCGTCGCCCAGCAGTTCTGTTATCTCGATCGGCAGCCCTTCACTCTTCTTCATCGCTGTACTCATCACTGTCGTCCAGGTCCTTGTCAAGGTCAAATCGTTCCGGATGGGCCCAGAACCTGGCATTGAGCCACTCAGGGGGCTGTTTATACTCGCTGAGGCTGTATTCGAACAATCGGGTCGAACCCTGTTCAGGCAACATCAGGCGGTGGAACCCGAGGGCGAAAAATGTTGCATCGTCCGGCTCGGGGGAATGGGTGCTGACCACCAGTCTGTCGGGAAAGAGTCGCATGGCCTGGCCCAGGGTGGTTTGCACCGAGCAGTCAGAGCGAAAGGCCTCGTCACTGTCAAGCTGCAACCAGGCTATCGACGGAGCTGAGCGGTGCACATTCCCGGCCAGCGATCCGGTTTGCAGGCACTCGGTTAACGCATCGACGTCCAGCACCACCAGCCCATCGTCCTCGCTGGAATCGGACCAGAACTCCGGGTGACTCGACTTGCCCAATACGACGACCTGGCCGGAACGAGCGGATCTCAGGTAGGCAGACAGAGATCTCTCGAGGCCCGTACCGTCCACCACGGGCGCCGTTGATTCCGGGTATGACGTATCGCTCTGCCGATCATGTTCGTCATCGTCCAGGCCAACCTTTTCCTGCGGAGGAAGCATCAGAACCTTCAGCTGTGGCTTGCATCATAGGCGGCAGACTGCTCGGGGGTAGCGTCTGACTGGTATTTTGACTTCCATTCACCATAGGGCATGCCATAGACGCGCTCACGGGCATCCTCGTACTCCAGGTCGATATCGCGCTCCGTCGCGGCTGAGACATAGTATTTGGCAAGGCAATTCCTGCAGAATCCTGCCAGATTCATCAGGTCGATATTCTGCACATCGGTGCGCTGCTGCAAATGCCCGACAAGCGTTCGAAACGCAGCCGCCTCGAGTTCTATCTGTGTCTGTTCGTTCAGTGACTTGATAGTTGCCATGCGCATTACATCCTCCGAATTCATCCCTATTATAAAGAGTGCAGGACAAGTCTGTAACCGACACTTCGTATTCATGAGCGGAAATCCTCTACTCGATTTGCTGATACTGGCAATTCCCGCAGCGCTGGTGGCCCTTTGGTGGACCGGATCGCGGGCGCGGGAACTGGCCGTAGACCATGCCAGGCAGGCCTGCCGGCAGCGCCAGTTACAGTTTCTGGACCAGACAGTCGCACTCAGTCGTCTTCGCCTGGTACGCACAGGTTCCGGAGCCAGCGGATTCCAGCGCGAATACCGATTCGAATTTACCGATCAAGGCGACTTTCGCGACGAGGCGACGGTGACGATGCGTGGCCACTGCCTGCAAAGCGTGTTTTTCCCGTACACACGCGACTCTGACGGAAACCGCATCTACGTGCATTGAGCATCGGTGAGTAGGCTAAACTGAGAGTTTGATTAATTGATCGCAAGGTAACCGAATGTCTGATTGTCCCTGTGGCTCCGGCCGTGCTCTTTCACAGTGTTGCCAGCCAATCATCGATGGCGAGCAGAAAGCCGAGCGTGCCGAGGCACTGATCCGGGCCCGTTATACTGCACATACCCTTGGCTCCATGGATTTCATTTTTGCCACGCATCATCCATCCACCCGCGCAGAGATCGATGAAACGGCCACCGCCCGTTGGGCCAGCGAGTCCGAGTGGCTGGGTCTGGACATCATCAGCATCAGCGGAGGCGAACCGGACGACAGTACGGCGCGAATCGAATTCATGGCACGGTACCGGGATGCGGCACGGCGGCGCCATACTCACCATGAGAAAGGAGTTTTCGAAAAATACCACGGACAATGGTACTTTCGTGACGCCGAGATGCCAGATGTCAATCAGTTCAGGCGAGACTCGCCGAAACAAGGTAGAAATGACCCCTGTGCATGTGGCAGTGGAAAAAAATACAAGAAGTGCTGCGCAATCGCATAAACCTGCCAGATAGCAATAGGAATCATCATGGACAAACCTTGGCTGCAGTCATACCCAGAGTCCGTGCCGGAGGAGGTCGATCTCAGCGGCTACGACTCTGTGGTGGATATCTATACAGAAGCAAGTACCCGCTTTGCCGATCGGCCGGCGTTTCAGAACATGGGCAAGACGCTCACCTACCGCGACCTGGATAGGCTATCCGGACAATTTGCCGCCTGGTGCCAGCACGAAGCGGGGCTGAAGAAAGGTGATCGCATCGCCATCATGATGCCGAATCTGCTGCAGTACCCGGTCGTGGTGTTTGGCGCATTGCGGGCCGGACTGGTAGTGGTCAATACCAACCCGCTCTATACCGATCGTGAGCTGGAACACCAGTTGACGGATTCCGAAGCCATTGCCATTGTCGTGGTCGATGCATTTGCGCACACCCTGGCCAAGGTGATTGACAAAACGGCCGTGGAAAAAGTCATCGTGACCCGCTTCGGCGACATGCTCGACTTTCCCAAGTCGATGCTGGTCAATTTCGTGATCAAGTACGTCAAGAAGTTGATACCGGACTATTCCCTGCCGGGTGCCTATCGGTTGCCGGACGTACTGGCAAGGGGCGCCGACCTGCCTCCGGCAAAGGCGACTTTGACGCCGGATGACCTGGCGTTTCTCCAGTACACCGGCGGCACCACCGGGGTGGCCAAGGGTGCCATGCTGACCCATCGCAACATGGTTGCCAACATCCAGCAAGCCTGGACCTGGATCACTGCTATCAAGCAGAACGAAGGTGAAGAGATCATTATCACGGCGCTGCCGCTCTATCATATCTTTGCACTGACAGCCAATTGCCTGACCTATATGAAACTGGGTGCCATGAACCTGCTCATCACCAACCCGCGCGACATGCCGGGATTCGTAAAAGAGCTGAGCAAGGTGAAATTCACGGCATTTACCGGTGTCAATACGCTGTTCAATGCCCTGATGAACACACCCGGATTCGATAAACTGGATTTTTCCCGCCTCAAGCTCACGCTCGGTGGCGGTATGGCGGTCCAGAAATCAGTGGCCGATCGCTGGCAATCGATTACCGGCAACACACTCATCGAAGCCTATGGCCTGACTGAGACAAGTCCGGCTGCGTGCATCAATCCAATGGACCTGCCCGGCTACAATGACTCGATAGGCCTGCCGCTGCCATCAACCGATGCCTCCATCAGGGATCCAGACAACAATCCCGTGCCAGCCGGTGAAACCGGTGAACTGTGCCTCCGTGGCCCACAGGTCATGAAGGGCTACTGGAACCGCCCGGAGGAAACGGCCAGGACCATCGATGAAGACGGTTGGCTGCACACCGGCGATATTGCGATCATGAATGAAAAGGGATTCTTCAAGATCGTCGACCGACTCAAGGACATGATTCTCGTCTCCGGATTCAATGTCTACCCCAACGAGATCGAGGCCGTGCTGTCCACCCACCCGGGAATCCTGGAGGCGGGTGCCATCGGCGTGCCGGATGAGCACTCCGGCGAAGCCGTGAAAGTGGTTATCGTCAAGAAGGATCCCGCGCTGACCGAGGCGGACGTCAAAAACTTCTGCAAAGATGAACTGACTGGCTACAAACGTCCCAAAGTCATCCAGTTCGTGGATGAGCTTCCCAAGACCAATGTGGGCAAGATATTGCGGCGGGAATTGCGGGATCTGTAACTGTCCAGGCCCCGGGGCAGTTGCGCACGGGGCATGTCCTGGCAGTGAGAGCACCGGTTCAATGCGGGTGGCGCACGATCTCAAGTGGCGCACCCGGCCTGCTGAGAATATCGGCAGAGTAGACTCGCCTGTCTCGCTGTTCACGCATTTCGTAATAGCGGGTCAGTGTTTCGCTCACCACGGGAAACGCCAGTTCGCTCCAGGGGATGTCTGACTGGTTGAACAGTCGAACTTCGAGCGTTTCCTCGTTGGCCCGTGCGAACCCATCACGCAACTGACCGATGAACATCAGGTAGACCTGGCTGATTCGTGGCAGGTTATAGACAGAAAAAAGGCGCAGCTCATCACAGCGTGCCAGGGCCTCTTCATAGGCTTCACGAGCAGCTCCCTCGATCGTGCTCTCATGATTTTCCATGAACCCGGCGGGCAAGGTCCAGAAACCGCGACGCGGTTCGATCGCACGCTTGCACAGCAACACTTTGCCCTGCCATTCAAGCAGGCAACCAACTACATTCTTCGGATTTTCGTAGTGGATGTATTCGCAGGTGGTGCAGACTTTCCGCTGGCGATTGTCGCCCTCGGGTATCTGCAACTGAACCGTGTTGCCGCACTGCACACAGAAACCGTCAGACATTGCCGGCACTACCCGCCACTGGCAGCCTTCGCCTGGTTGAATCGGGCAACGGTAGCGAGCGTCCAGTCAGCGCATCTTCCCAGACTATTCCGGAACTGCCTCGTGTAGTCAGCACGTCATCGAGCATGTCAGTACAACCATGAGTACGGTCCCTGCAGTCTACCGGATACCGGGGCCGGCAATCAGCGCACACTGCCACGCAGCTGACCGACGCGTTCCTGCAGGGTCTCCAGGGTGACTTGATCTGCGGCCACCGGCTCAGCAATTACAAGGCCTATACGCGCAAACAGACGCCCGGGAAACTTGATCATCGCACGACCTCCCTGGCGACTGAACAGACTTCCCCAGAGTCCTTGCAGGGCCATCGGTACCACGGGTACCGGACAGGCTTGGATAACACGCAGGATACCCGGACGGAACGGATTCATTTCACCGTCCCGGGTAATCTGCCCCTCGGGGAATATGCACAGCAGCTCGCCCTCCTCCAGCGCCTCGTGCATCTGCACGAAAGCCGCATCGTAGAGCGCCCTGTTCTCATCGTATCCGGCAATGGGAATGGCCCTGGCCGTGCGAAAAATGAAGTTCAGTATGGGCAGAGCGTATATCGCATGATAAACAACGAATCGCACCGGCCGCCTGATGCATCCGGCAATGATCAGCGCATCGATGAAGCTGACATGGTTGGCTACCACGATGGCTGCACCTTCCGGCGGCACATGGTGCAGGCCACGTAGTCGCACCCGGTAGAGTGTGTGAATCAGCAGCCAGACCAGGAAACGCATGAAAAACTCCGGAACCTGCCGGAATATGTAACAGGCGACCAATGCATTCATGACGGCCACGACGGCAAACAACTGCGTGATCGAACCACCGGCCGCAAACATACCCAGTGCGAAAACGGCAGAAATAACCATGAAAAAAGCGTTCAGGACATTATTGCAGGCAATAGCCCGCGATAGCCTCTCCGGTGCGCTGGTCTTCTGAATCAGTGCATACAGCGGCACGATATAGAACCCGCCGAACAGGCCGATGAGAAATATATCCAGAAGTACATGCCAGGCACCCTGTACCGCGATGAATGATCCGACGGCCAGCGCCATGCCCGGGGGCGTAGCAGGCGTCGACAGCACCAGATCCAGACCACATACGGTCAGGCCTATTGCCCCGAAGGGTACCAACCCGATTTCAACTCGGCCGCCAGAGAGTCGTTCACACAGAACCGAGCCGCAGGCAATCCCGATTGAAAAAGTCGCCAGCAACAGGGTAAACACATCGACGCCACCACCCAGCACGTCACGAGCGTATACCGGGAACTGGGCCAGGTAGGTTGCGCCCAGGAACCAGAACCAGGAGATGGCCAGAATCGACTGGAATATCACCCGGTTCTGCGCTGTCGAACGAATCAGGCGACAGGTCTGCACCAGTGGATTGAAGCGAATTCGCAGTGATGGATCGCCAGCGGGGGCCGGTGGTATACGGCGGCTGGACAGATACCCGGCTATGGCAACCGAGACCAGTACGAGGGAAACAGGCAGCACGCTGCCATCACCCGCTTTTGCGATCAATTGTGTTCCGGCTATGGTACCGAGAAGTATGGCGAGGAAGGTACCGAGTTCGACCAGTCCGTTTCCGCCGATCAACTCCGACTCATGCAGATGCTGAGGAAGAATGCCGTACTTGATTGGCCCGAAAAAGGCTGACTGGGTTCCCATCAGAAACAGGATGGCGAACAGCAGGGGCAGACTGTGCAGGTAGAGCGCCATCACGCCGCAGATCATGATGCCGATCTCCGCCAGCTTTACCCGTCGTATGAGTGCTGACTTCTCATACTTGTCGGCAATCTGACCGCACATCGCGGAGAACAGAAAGAATGGCAGGATGAACAGACCGGCAGCGATGTTGATCAAGGAGCCGTCATCGACGGTATCTGATCTGACGACTGCAAAGGCAATCAGCGCAATCAGCGCATTCTTGTAGACGTTGTCATTGAACGCACCCAGTAACTGCGTCAGGAAATACGGGGCGAATCGTCGCTGGCGGAGCAGTGCGAACTGGGTGACCGGTAATGCCTGCGAGGTGTTGTCCTGACTCATGTTCTCTCACGCCAGTCAGGGCTGACAGCTCAATGGCGATCCTGGCCTGGACTATACAGGCAAGTGAATCAAGAGTTGTGCCACCACCGTGTAATCGCACGGCATTGCATGGCGGGTTTCATCAACAGGGGCCAGGATGCCCCGCCGCCTGTACCCGGTGCATGGCGTAGGGAAAATTGCCGACAGGGCACTCGCCATTTGGTACCCGGTACCCGCTACCGATCAGCTTGATCGACTGTCCTGCCTACGCGTTCTCGAGTGCGACAACCTCGGATGCCTGCCAGCCTTTTTCGCTCTGTGTCGCCTTGTACTCGACGAGCTGACCTTCACTCAGCGAACGATAGCCTTCGCCTTCGATGACCCGATAATGGACAAACACATCTTCACCCGTCGGGCTGATGATGAATCCATAGCCTTTGGCGTTGTCAAACCATTTGACGGTACCCTTCAGTCGATCAGCCATCACTCTCTCCTTCGTTTTGCCAGAAAGCTCCACACGCACCGCGGAACAATTCATGTCAACAAGCTAGCATGAGAAGAAGCGGATGCAACTTTCCACCGGGAGGTTGCCACTCTTTTTAACAATGTCCGACCGTGTTCTCGCGCCGCACTTGTGCATGGTCGACCCGGCCGCAAGGTGGCGACACTCACTGCAGTGCCTTGCTGACCAGTTCGTACACATCAGCTGACAGCGGATCGATTTCAATGATTCGTAGAAGCTGATTTTTCATCTGGCGCCGTGCGTCCGGCGGTAGTCGCCGCCATTGGCCCAATGGCGCCACAAGCCCGGCGGCAAGCTGGGGATTTCGCCTGTCCACATCGATCACCTGATCGGCCAGGAAACGATAACCACGACCTCCATCGCCGTGCAGGCCCGCTGGGTTGTTCAGGGCAAAACTGGCAACCAGCGACCGTAGCCGGTTAGGATTCTGCGGCTCGAAATCCGGGTGTTCAGTCAGTGCAATGACATCGTCCACGATAGTCTCCCGCCGGGCCATGGCCTGCACGGCAAACCATTTGTCGACGACCAGGCGATGGCCGGCAGCGCGTGCGCGAAAGTCATCGAGGCAACGCACACGTGCCGTGCTGTCAGAGTGGCACAGCACTGCAAGTGCCGCCACTCTGTCGGTCATGTTGTCAGCAGAATCATACTGTCGTTCCGCCAGAGCCGCCCAGTGCGCTGCAGGCAGATAGCTCAGCAGCGACAGTGCGGTGTTGGCCATTTTCCGGGTACTCATGGCAACAGGATCCAGCAGATCCAGACCAGTGCCGCGTGAGTGTGTGACCATGCGTGTCAGTGCCCCGGTATGTGCCTTTGCCAGGTGGGCAGCCAGCGTCGCGTGGGCTCTGGCAAGAGCCGGGTAGTCCACCTGGTCAAACTCGCTTCCCAGCGTATCGATCGTCGGCAGCGACAATGCTTCAGCCTTGAACGCCGTGTCCAGCGACTCATCGTCGAGTATGGCGTGCCAGGCTTGCACCAGTGAATCCAGCGAGGCATCAGCAACGCTGTCATTGGCATACAGGCCGGTGATTACCCGCGTTGCCAGACGCTGTCCGGCATCCCATCGATTGAATGCATCGCTGTCGTGAGCCATCAGGAAGGACAGTGTCTCGTCCGGCACGTCGTGGACCAACCGCACCGGGGCAGAAAATCCCCGGAGTAGTGACAGCACCGGTTTCTCGTGAATCTCATCGAATGTGTAGGTATCGGTGACTTCAAGCAGATCGAGAACCACCGACTCTGGCAGCTTGCCTTTCTCAACCTGGCCAGCCGGCCGCCCGGTGCCCAGTGGCATGTTACGGCCCTGCCTGTCGAGCAACCCCATCACCAGCGGAATATGCAATGGTGGCTTGTCACGTTGTCCAGGCGTGTCCGGACAGGACTGTGTCAGTGTCAACTGATAACGTGCCTGTCGTGCATCGTAGTGTTCGCAGACGTGAATGCGCGGCGTACCTGCCGTCGAGTACCAGCGCCGGAACCTGCTCAGATCGATATTGGAAACGGACTGCATGGCATCGACAAAGGCATCACACGTCGTCGCGCTGCCATCATGCCTGCTGACATACACGTCCATCCCCCGGCGCCAGCGATCGGCTCCGAGCAGTGTATGTAACATGCGGATCACTTCGGCGCCTTTCTCGTAGACAGTCAATGTGTAGAAATTGTTGATCTCGATGTAACTGTCTGGCCTGATCGGATGCGCCATGGGGCCACTGTCCTCGGCAAACTGCCGGGACCGTAGCAGGCGGACGTCCTCGATGCGCTTGACGCTTGCCGAATGCCGGTCGCTGGAAAAGCTCTGGTCACGAAACACGGTCAAACCTTCCTTGAGGCTCAACTGGAACCAGTCCCTGCAGGTGATCCGGTTACCCGTCCAGTTATGAAAATACTCGTGTGCAATGACGGATTCGATACCCATGTAATCCGCATCGGTAGCACTCTGGGCATCGGCCAGGACATACCGGGAGTTGAATATGTTCAACCCTTTGTTCTCCATGGCACCCATATTGAAGTCGTCGACCGCCACGATCATGAATCGCTCCAGGTCATACTCGAGGCCATACACGTCCTCCTCCCAGCGCATCGCAGCCTTCAGTGACTGCATGGCATAGTCGCAACGCTTAATATTGTGTTGCTCCACATAGATCTGTAACAGCACCTCGCGCCCGTTGACCGTGGTGTAGTGATCCTCGATGTGTGCCAGCACACCGGCAACCAGCGCAAACAGATAACTCGGCTTTGGATGCGGGTCATGCCAATGAGCACGGTGACGTCCATCACCCAGCGTCTCGATCGACAACAGGTTGCCATTGGACAGCAGGACAGGACACTGGACAGGATCAGCCGTTATCGTGACGTCGAATACGGACAGGACATCGGGTCGATCGAGATAGTAGGTAATCTTGCGAAAACCCTCGGCCTCGCACTGCGTACAGTAGTTGCCACCGGTACGGTACAGACCTTCCAGCGCAGTATTGGAGTCGGGATCGATGCAGGTGACGATGCTCAACAGGCACCGCTCCGGCAGGTCAGCAATTCGCAGTTCGGTATCCGTCTGAACATAGTCGCAGGCAGCCAGTTCAACACCGTCCACCGCCACTGAAAGAAGCTTTAAGTCGCTGCCTTGCAGGGCGATACCGGTGAACTGGGCACCGGCGCGCGCGTCCGCCATTCCACAAACACGTGCCAGCGCCAGCTGACTGCTAACTACCGTGGCAGCAGGTTCCAATTCGAAATCCAGGCTGACGTGCTCGATCAGCCAGTTGACTGGTTGATAGTCCAGTCGGTGAACGGCTACCGGTTTGTTCATGTTCAATTGATTTCCTTCTCTTTGATTTCCTGTCAACCAAGGTGCAGCGGGTACCCGCGCAACGGACTGTGAAACAGTCGTTGCTTGCAGCAGATGCTTCGAGACTGATTGCACCGTCGCCGCAGTCCGGGCTCAAGACTTTTGCTTGGCGTTCCGCCAACAGGAGGAAGCCTACACCAACCATCTCAACCATGATGCAGCCGTCTTCCTCGATGGAGCAACAACGGCTTCCATCCGAGTTTCCTCGCCGATGACCCTTCCCCGATTTGCCACGGTCAGGATCACCCTGCTGCTCGCCTGCCTTACCATTGTCGGCTTCACCAGTGCCCATCAGCACGTCTATACACGCAACTGGAATCAGACCCTGAATGCCGTCATCTACCCGATCAATGGCGATGGCCATCTGGCGACCGATGCCTATATACAGCAACTTACCGATGAGGATTTTTCCCCGATAAACACCTGGGGGGAGCGCGAAGCCAGACGCCACGACCTGGACCTTGCCAGGCCCTTCGACGTTACGCTCGGCCAGTCCATCGCACAACAGCCTCCTCACTTCCCCGACAACGCCAATGCCGTCGACGCACTGGCCTGGGGGCTGCGCTTTCGCTACTGGGCATGGCGCAACACACCCGATGAAGGCGAGCTCACTCGAGTACGCCTGTTCATCGTCTACCAGACCGGTGAGGACAATCAGCCTCTGAAGCATTCCCTGGGCATGCAGAAAGGTCTGATGGGGCTGGTCTATGCCTATAGCCTGGACAGGCAGACCGCGCAGAATAATGTCGTGATCGCGCACGAACTGCTGCACACAGTGGGCGCCATCGACAAGTACGATGCCTACGGTTCGCCAATGCTGCCCGTGGGTTTTGCCAATCCGACACGGATGCCCTTGTACCCACAGCGCAATGCAGAGATCATGGCCGGGCGTATCCCGACGTCGCCGGGCAACGCCTACATGGCAGAGAGTCTGCGCAGCGTGATCGTGAATCCGTTCACTGCACGCGAGATCAACTGGATACAATAGAGGCTCGGCCGTGGGCATTGGATCATGCGATGGCACCTGATACTGTTCTGGCCCCTATGCATACGCTACTTAGCTGGCTGTCCGAGAATTCGCTGGTCGTCAGCTCACTGGCGAGCGGCTCGGTCGTCTTACTGGCCCTGACCGTTCTGGCGATTCCCCGTGTCGTGTCGCACCTGCCCGCCGATTACCTGCTGAACCGACTTGACCAGCCTCTCAGGCGCGATGTACCCAGCCTTATGTTCTCAGGCCTCAGAGCAATACTGGGTTTGTTTATCGTTTGCCTGGGCCTGATCATGATGGTCACGCCCGGCCCTGGCGTCATCATGCTGTTACTGGGCCTGTCGGTGGCACAGTTTCCGGGCAAGCACCGCCTGCTGATCTATCTCGCCACCCGGCCGCAGGTTTTCAAATCATTGAACTGGATGCGCCAGCGCCATGCCAGGGAACCATTCCGTCATCCCCACGCCGGCAAGTAGACGCCCGGGCATAGCCGTCCACCAGTGCCCTGGCTGGACTGTGCCATCGGTGGCGACGACGGCCGATGGCGGCTACACTTTATCCCTATGCTCCGCAAGCTGCGCACGTACCGCCAACATCCCTGCAGACCAGTGCTACCGGCCCTGGCAGTCGTATTGGCGTGCCTGAGCGGCTCGCTCCTGCTGCCTGCCGACAGTCTGGCGGAAACACCGCGAACTCTCGAGGACGTGGAACGACAGATTCTCGATACGTCAGCCAGACTCAAGGCGCTGGATGACGAGATTGCCAGCAGCAGGGTGCTCAAGGAGCAGCTTCGGCAAGCGCTGGAAACAGCACAGTCCCGGGTAGGCGAACGCGAGGAACGCTTACGGCAACTGGACAGAGATATCGCCAGATTCAACCAGAAACTCGATTCTCTGGAATCCACGATCGCCGATGCCCGGTCTGGCGTGGAGGCCAGAGAGCAGGCTCTGGCCAGAGCGCTGCGCAACGCCCAGGCAATCGGCCAGCAGACCACCCTGAAAATCGTCCTGCAGAATGATGACCCGGCGCTGGCCGATCGCCTGGCGGTCTACACCGAACACGTACTCAAGGCGCAAAATGCAGCCATCACCGCACAGAGTGCCATCCTGGCACGCTTCAGGGATGCTCAGAAGAGCGCACTGAAAGACCGTAACTGGCTGAATTACATCAAGAAAAAAGCAAGCCAACAAAGAGAAAACTATGCCAGCACCGCCATTGCGAAGCAGCAGACGCTCGGTGAGGTCGAGGCCGGACTGGACAGCAAGACGCGTACGGTTGCTGAACTGCGGGCGGATCAGCAGCGACTGCAGAACCTCATGGAAGAGCTCAAGGCCCTGCAAAGTGCTCAGTCGGGTTATTTTGCGGCCGGGAAAGGTCGCTATCCGGCACCCGTCAGCGGTGTCGTCTCAGCACACTTTGGTGACATCAAATCAGTCGGAAAACTTCGCTGGCAAGGCCTGTTCATCCGCGCCAGCCAGGGCCAGCGTGTCAGGGCGGTAGCCGATGGAGAAGTGGTCTATAGTGATTTCCTGCAAGGCTTCGGTATGCTGGTGATCGTGGATCACGGTGATGGCTATACCAGCCTGTACGGTGGAAATCGTAATGTGACGGTCCCCACAGGACAATGGGTTGACTCCGGTGCAACAATTGCAACTGTTGGAGACTCAGATGGTCAGAACGACAGCGGTGTGTACTTTGAAATTCGACACAATGCCGAAGCTGTGGACCCGGAAGAGTGGTTGAGTCCTGATTTTCAGGTTGCCAGGCGCCAGTAAGTCATCGTTTCGGGTACAGAACCCGTTAGACTCAATGTCATCACAGTTGCATTCGACTGACCGAATGCTGCGAGGATCGCCCCATTTGGACGGGAAGTGGGTCCTGTTTTGCCAAACGCGAGAAATTAAACCCCGGAGTAATACGTCAATGAAGGTAAATTCACGATCGGTTACGCTGGTACTGATTGGCACAGTCATCGGTGGATCGCTGACACTCGGTCAGCACGTGCTGGGGGCCCGCAGCGCCAACGAACTGCCGCTTGAACAGATGCGCACATTCACCGATGTGTTCACGCGCATCAAGAGCGACTACGTCGAGGAAGTATCCGATGAGGAACTGCTCGAACACGCCATCCGCGGCATGCTCAACGGCCTGGATCCGCACTCGGCCTACCTGAACACAGAAGAATTCAACGAGCTGCGAATTGGTACCACCGGGGAGTTCGGTGGCCTGGGCATCGAGGTGGGCATGGAAGATGGTTTCGTCAAGGTGGTCTCCCCGATCGACGATACACCGGCAGCGCGTGCAGGCATTCAGGCGGGTGATCTGATCATTCGCCTGGATGACACGCCCGTCAAGGGACTTTCCCTGAACGATGCCGTGAAACTCATGCGCGGCAAGCCGGGGAGCACGCTGACGCTCACGGTTATTCGCGAGGGTGCAGACAAGCCGCTGACCATCGACATCGTACGGGACATCATCAAGGTCACCAGCGTGCGCAATCGCATGCTGGAACCCGGTTATGGCTATCTGCGAATTTCAAACTTCCAGACAAAAACCACCTCGGACATGCTCAAGGCCATCAAGGCCATGAAAAAGGAGTCCGGCGGCACGCTCAAGGGCATGGTGCTGGACTTGAGAAACAACCCGGGAGGTGTACTGTCGGGTGCCGTGGGTGTGTCCGATGCTTTTCTCAACGACGGCATGATCGTCTACACCGACGGCCGGGAATCCGACTCCAAGCTACGCTATGACGCTACCGACGGTGATGTGCTGGACGGCGCACCGCTGGTGGTCCTGGTCAATGGGGGATCGGCATCGGCCTCTGAAATCGTCGCAGGCGCCATGCAGGATCACAGTCGCGGCATAGTGCTGGGCAGCAAGACTTTCGGCAAGGGCTCGGTACAGACCATTCAGGACCTGCCCACCGGCGGTGCGGTCAAACTGACCACCTCTCGCTACTACACACCCAATGGTCGCTCCATCCAGGCTCTCGGTATCGAGCCGGACATTGCCACCAAACCCGGCTCGTGGACCCGCCCAGAGAGTGAGAGTTTCTCACCACTGACCGAGTCCAGCCTGCGGGGCGCCCTGACCAACACGACTGTCGACGGGTCCGGTGACGACTCGCCCGGGGACGCGGAGGCAGGTAACGAAGACAACCTGGTGTACGACGACTATCAACTGTTCGAGGCATTGAATCTACTCAAGGGACTGACCATTCTGAGCAAGAAAACCAGCTGAGCATGGCATCGCTGCCCGACTGCTGAACGATGCAGCCCGGGTAGCCATCAGTAGTTTCTCATGCGCTGCTGTTGTTCATCGCCGGGCCGGCTGCCGATACAGCACGCCCGTGCGCTGCTATAGTTGCGGGCATCAAATGCATTGAGTCAGGCACGCCGTGCACGCTGTGGTGTTGCACCGGCAGAGGCACGACTGGAGTGACGCATGGGTTGCCAATACTTCGCCCCGACCGAACAGGGTGCTGACTCATTCACCGTGGCCATGCCGCGGCTGAGCTTCGGTCGGGGAATTTTGCGCGAAGTCGGAGAGCGAGCATCCGCACTGGCGCTTTCACGGGTTGCGCTGTTTACCGATCCTGCTCTTTTACCCGGACCGCTGGTCACGACGGTAACCAACGCACTTAAAGAGGCGGGTATCGATGTCGGTATCTTTTCCGACATACGGGTGGAACCCGACGACGAGTCCGTGAGGCGTGGCCATGCGTTTCTCTCGGGCAGTCGCTTCGATGGCGTGGTTTCGGTAGGCGGCGGGTCAGTCATGGACACTGCCAAGGCAGCGCTGGTTCTGCAGGCTCACGGTGGGGAGGTGCAGGACTACTTCGCCCCGCCGGTGGGTCGCGGCAAACCCATTACCGGTCCCCTGTTACCGCACATAGCCTGTCCGACGACCTCAGGTACCGGTTCCGAATGCACCTCCATTTCGGTGTTGCGCATCAATTCACTGAACACCAAGTTTGTCATTGCCAGCCCGTGCATGCTGCCCGTGGCAGCCGTTGTCGATCCACAATGCTGCGACAGCCTGCCCGCCAATGTCGTCGCCTCCACCGGATTCGATCTGTGCTGTCATGCACTGGAGTGCTATACCGCGCGTGCCTACACACGTCATCACAAAGTCGACTCAGCCAATGCACGACAATACATCCAGGGAGCCAATCCGTTCAGTGACATGGCCGCGCGCGAGGCGATGAGTATTGTCGGACGCTACCTTGAACGAGGTGTCAATGACGCCAGTGATCATGAGGCTCGTGACCAGTTGATGTGGGGCGCGACGCTGGCTGGCATCGCATTTGGTAACGCTGGAACCCATCTGCCCCACGCGATGTCCTATGGCGTCACGCACCTGATGAGTGACATCACCACCGAGGGCTACGCTGTCAGTTCGCCGTTCATACCCCACGGCATCAGCGTCATCGTCAATGCGCCTGCCATCTTTCGCTATACCGCAGAAGCCACGCCTGAGCGCCATCTGGAAGGCGCCTCCTGCCTGCTGGCCGATACCAGGGGTGCAATGACAGAGAATGCCGG
>JABDKN010000234.1 GCA_013002205.1 Granulosicoccus sp. | reverse complement strand
CGGTTCGCATCCACAGCGGTAGATTCAGGTAACGCGCCAGGCTGTTTTTCAAGGCGTTGATCAGGTACAGCCGCATGGTTGTCAGCCAGCGCCGCCAAGGACGGTGAGATTTGACCAGCAGGTGCGTTGAGGCCTGCACCAGCAAGCGCCGCGCCTGGATGACGGCTCCGTTCTTCATCAGCAACAGGCCGAGTTTGGGTGTCAGGGTCTTCAGCCAGGCCTTACCCCAGGTCAGCAAGCCGAGAAACAGGGGAACGATCAACTGGTGGGTATAACTGACGATCGCTATCACCACCGCTACGAACAACAGTCCCAGGAGCGTTAATCGTAGAGTCGGTGGTGCAGATTGTGAGGACACGCCGCAGACTCAATCCTGTCGCTGCGTCCATCGATCCCCGGGTGACGGCCCGGGCGCCCGGCGCAGTTCAGTGGTTGATGTCATCTGCCTCATCGGTCACCACCTGGCCGGTGGCCCGACGCCAGATGATCGCGCCGGACAAGCCGATACCCAGAAACACACTGTAGAGAATCAGCGCCAGCCACTCGAGCGATTCAATACTGCCTGATGACACCCAGCCTTCCTGCAGTGACAGGTAGATCAGTGCGGCAAAGAAGATGAACACGATGAAGGTGCCCAGTTTTCCCAGCGCCTTCCAGGCTGCAATCAGCAGCGCAACGTTGGCCAGAATGGCGACGATTGCCCCTAGGATTACCCAGGCGTCGGCAGGGTTTTCATTGTTCATTACCCAGTGATAGATGGAGGTGCCAGTCGGGTTGTAGGTGGCAAACACGACCACTGCGGCAATCAGCATGCGTGTGACGAGAACAGCCGGCGAGGAACCCTTGAGTGCCTTGATCATTGCAATGTACTAAATTTGTCAGTTGAATGAAGACTATACGCGTTCACCGCGCCGATAGGGCTTGAGCAATGCCTTGGGATACTGGGCGCGTCGGGCGACGATGATCATGGCCACGATACTCAGTACATAGGGCAGCATCAGGAAAAACTGGTAGGGGATATGAACCCCTGCCTGCTGTTGCATGCGCACCTGAAAGGCATCCAGGCCGGCAAACAGCAGGGCACCCAGCAGGGCTTTGCCCGGACGCCAGGATGCGAAAATGACCAGCGCGATGCATATCCAGCCGCGGCCATTGATCATGCCGAAGTAGAAGGCATCGAAGGCACTGATCGTCAGCGAAGCCCCGCCAACCGCCATCAGTGCGCTGCCCAGCATCACCGCCAGCGTGCGCACATGGATGACGTCGATGCCCTGCGCTTCCAGTGCCACCGGGTTTTCGCCGGCAATGCGCACCGCCAGGCCCCACGGGGTGCGGTTCAACAGATACAGGATGATCGGTACGATCAGAAAAGCCGCGTAGGTCAGCGCGGTGTGCGAGAACAGCGCGACTCCCAGAAACGGCAGGCTGGACAGCACAGGCAGATCCAGGCTCTGGAAGGGTACGATTTTGGGCGGCGCGGAACTCTCCGGCAACAGCATCTTGATCACGTAATAACTCAGCGATGAGGCCAGCAAGGTTATTCCGATTCCCGTGACATGCTGCGACAAACCGAGCGATACGGTGAAGCCTGCGTGCAGCAGGCCGAACATCGCGCCGATGAAGGCTGCGAACAGGACGGCACCGAGCAGATCGCCGCCGTTGTAGACCCACAGCCAGCCGGTCATGGCCCCCGCAGTCATGATGCCCTCGATTCCCAGATTGAGCACCCCGGCGCGTTCGCAGATCAACTCGCCCAGCGTGGCAAATATCAGCGGGCAGGCAATGCGAATGGTCGCCGCCCAGAAACTTGCGCTGATCAGGATGTCCAGCATATCCATCAACGGCGAATCCGGTAGCGGGCCAGCATCAGCCCGATCAGGACACTGAGTACGGCGGAGGCAACCATGATGTCTGCAATGTAGCTGGGGATGTCCAGTGCGCGTCCCATGGAGTCTGCCCCAACGGATATACCGGCGAGGAAGACTGCCGACAGGATGACGCCCAGGGGATGCAGGTTTGCCAGCATGGCAACGGCAATGCCCGTATAGCCAAAGCCTGGCGACAGGTCCAGTGTCAGATAGCCCTTCAGCCCGGCCACTTCACTGACGCCTGCCATCCCCGCCAGCGCTCCGCTGAACATGGCCACCCAGAACAGGGTTCGCGCTGGTGAGATACCGGCATGCTCGGCGGCACTGCTGTTGAATCCCAATGCCTTCACACTGAAGCCGAAGGCGCTGTAGCGCAGCACGAGCCACAGCAGCAGTGCCGCCATGATCGCCACGTAGACACCGGCATGCAATCGAGTGCGCGCAACCAGCGCGGGCAGTACACCGTTATCCAGAATTGGTGCCGCTTGTGGCCACCCGAGCGACATGGGATCGCGTAACGGGCCTTCCAGGGCGTAGCTGACCAGCAGCAGAATGACAAAGTTGAGTAGCAGCGTGGTAACCACTTCATCGACGCTGAGTCTGCTCTTCAGGTACCACGGCAACAGCAGGGCAAATCCCCCGGCAAGAGCACCGGCTGCAAACAGCAGCGGAATCATCAGTGGAGCCGGCAGATCCACCAGGCCGGTGCCCACCAGGGTTGCCGCCATGGCACCACAGTAAAGCTGGCCTTCCGCCCCGATATTGAAAAACCGGGCACGGAAGGCGATGGCTGCACACAGACCCGTCAGGGTCAGCGGTATGGCCCGGGACAGCGTTTCGGTCAGCGCAAAGGTGGTGCCGAAGGCACCGACCGCCATCATGTGAAAGGCAGACAGAACGGATTCGCCCGCCCACACGATCAGCAGCGAGGCCAGCAGCAGGGACAGGATGATGGCCAGCACGGGTGCAGAGAGCGACAACCACCACGGCGTGGATTCGCGCAGTTCCAGCTGCATCAGCGTATCTCCGGCATCAGGCGTCGCCGTGCCCGTGTGCGCCGGACATGCGCAGGCCGAGCTCACGTGCAGTCAGTCCTCTGGAGGGCAGTTTTTCGCTCAGACACCCATCATGCATGACGACCACCGCGTCGGACAGGCGAAGCAACTCGTCCAGATCCTCGG
>JABDKN010000219.1 GCA_013002205.1 Granulosicoccus sp. | reverse complement strand
GGCGATTCTGCAACGCGTGCTCGGCAACGCCTGCAAGAACACCATGACTCGCTCAGGGCAGCGATGGAAGACTGCCAGCCGCGGTGAGCTTCGTGCAGCTGACAGTCAGCCTCGATGAGACACTAACCTGAAGTTCCTGGCCTGCGTAGTCAGTCTTTCCACGAATTCCATCGAGATTTAAAGCACTTATGTGGTGATAGCGCAATTTTCGTATATCAATATGTAGTCACTAAAATAACTTGCAATTTGTTTTCATTGTGCTATGATTCGTGTATGGCTGCTAGAAACGGTGCTGCACACGTCGTCACTACTACCCGTAAGTACAAGGGGCGGGAGTATCGCACCCACCTGCTGCGTCGCAGCTACCGCGAAGATGGCAAGGTCAAGAACGAAACCCTGGGCAATCTATCGCACTTGCCCGAACCCACTATCGATCTGATACGCCGCTCGTTGAAGGGCGAGCAGTTTGTGCCGGCCAACGATGCGTTTCAGATCCTCGGCTCTCGAGCACACGGGCATGTGCAGGTGGTACAGCGCGTCATGCAACGGCTGGACTTCGCCTCGCTGATCGGCAGCAAGGCGTGCGAGGAGCGCGATTCGGTGTTGGCCATGGTGGCTGCACGGATCCTGCAACCGGGCTCGAAGTTGGCGACTACGCGTTGGTGGCACTGCACCACGTTGGCCGAAGAGTTCAACGTCAGTGAGGCGAACGAGGATGATCTGTATCAGGCCATGGACTGGTTGCTGGCCAGACAGAATCGTATCGAGAGAAAGCTGGCCGCGCGGCATCTGAAACAAGGCGCACTGGCGCTCTACGATCTCTCTTCCAGCTACTTCGAAGGCAGCACTTGTCCGTTGGCAGCCCTGGGTTATAGCCGGGACAACAAACGCGGCAAGCTGCAGGTCAACTATGGATTGCTCACCGATGTTCGCGGCTGTCCGATTGCGATATCGGTACATGAAGGCAATACCGCTGACAGCGTCACATTCGCTCCTATGGTCGAGCACCTGCGCAAGGACTTCAAGCTGGAGCAGCTCGTCATGGTGGGGGATCGGGGCATGATCTCGCACAAGGCGATCAAGACGCTGCAGCAACTGCCCGGTGTGGATTGGATCAGTGCACTGAAACACATCTCGATCAGATCGCTGATGAACAAGGGGCATCTGCAGATCGATCTGTTTGATGACACCGCGCTGTTCGAACTGAGCTCACCGGATTATCCGAACGAGCGACTGATTGCGTGTCGCAACGAGGCGTTGGCCAGACGACGGGCACACAAGCGTGAATCCCTGCTGTGTGCCACCGAATCGAAGCTGGAAGAGATACAGGCGCGTGTGCGCGCCGGCAAACTCACCAGTGCTGACAAGATCGGTGTGCGTGTGGGCAAGGTGGTGAACAAGTACAAGGTGGCCAAGCACATGGAGCTCACCATCGAGGACAACGCCTTCACGTTCAGGCGTCATCAGAAGAGCATCGAAGCCGAGGCAACGCTTGACGGTGTCTATATCATTCGCACCTCAGTAGCCCCGGAACAAATGGACAGTGCTGAGTGTGTGCGCAGTTACAAGGCCCTCACCCGAGTTGAACAAGCCTTCCGATCCATCAAGGCGATCGATCTGAAGGTGCGCCCCATTCATCATCGGCTTGAAGATCGCGTACGTGCACATCTGCTGCTGTGCATGCTGGCCTACTACGTGGAATGGCACATTCGCGATGCGTGGCGAGAACTGACCTTTACCGATACCGAGCAGGCTGCCAAGGCCACACGAGATCCTGTGGCACCGGCAAGACGCTCCGCATCAGCAACTCGCAAGGCAGTGACTCGAACATTGGATGATGGGACGCCAACGCACAGTGTGTCCACCCTGATGAGTGTGATGGCCACGATCACTCGCAACACTTGTCGATCTCCGCACGATCCCGAGCTACACGTCTTCAATGTGGATACGGTACCGACGGCCAAGCAACGCCGAGCACTGGAATTGATCGAGACTATCGAGTTGTAGTCAGAAAACGGAATCCGACAATTTGCTAAGCGATTGAGCTACGGGGAAAATCCGTTTACCGGAGCCAGGAACTTCAGACTAGTCAGAGAGACCGATCAAAGAGACTGCTCAGAGAGACCAATCAGAGAGACCAATCAGAGAGACCAATCAGAGAGACCAATCAGAGAGACCAATCAGAGAGAACAGTCGTAGATACTAGTCGTAGATACTAGTCGGAGATACTAGTCAGAGATACTAGTCAGAGATACTGCTCATAGATAC
>JABDKN010000209.1 GCA_013002205.1 Granulosicoccus sp. | reverse complement strand
CGCGCAAAAATATGTGATATTCACCAGCACAGAAGGTTTTAAGACATACAAAACACGTGAGAAATTCATCTACTTGACGGGCTCGACTGTGGTTATATGACGACAAATGAGAAAAAGGAGCGGTATCGATGAAACGCGTCACGGATGCTGACACACCGGCAGGTACGACCGGGGATGCTCAGGCCAATCGTGGTGACAAGTCTGCTACCGCTGCACACCCACCCGTGCATGGCGTTCTGATTGGCGTGCTGACCGACATCGACCAGGACGGCGTGCCATGCGTTACCTACCCCGGTAATCTGGCGGTTCTGCCAATTGCTGCCCGTGTGACCACCGCCATTTCTGCTGATGCCATTGGCTCTGAAGTGGCCCTGTTGTTCGAGAATGGCGATATTACCAGGCCTATTATCATGGGCGTCATTCAAGCTGCACCTGAGGCGCACCACACCCCTGCCCCCGTCACGCAGGTGTCCCCACCAGCCACAGCACGTGAAGCTGTCGAAGTCTGGTCTCCGGATGATGAACCCGAGGATGCCACCGAGCTCTTGATAGATGGCAAACGGATCGATCTGCAAGCTCGCGAACAAATCGTCCTGCGTTGTGGCAAGTCAAGCATCACCATGACGAGCGCCGGAAAAGTGATCATACGCGGTGCCTACGTATCGACACGTTCCTCCGGTGCGAATCGCATCAAGGGCGGTTCAGTACAGATCAATTGATGACATGAACGCAATCGTTGAGTCTGTCATCTACCAACATGCCGAGAATGTCTGCTCATTGTGGTTGCAGCGACAACATGCCGTCGAAGAACCACATTATTCCTTCACTGACATCGTGCATCTGGACAATCGCCTGGATGCCAACCTGGAAGGATTGCGTGTCGCGGGAAGCCATGCACTGACATTCATCGATGAAATGATGGATGCAGGCGATGAAGGTGCGTGTTTCGCCAAGGCCCTGCTCTCTCTTGAAGCAGGTGACAGGAAAACCTTTTCAGAACTCATAGAGCTGGCCGGTGCCCCTGACAGCAACCATCAACTATTGAAGGAACTGGAATCTGCCCTGGCATGGGCGAAACCGGAGTATCTGAAGGAAAGCGTGAAAGCGCTGCTATCGGCCACTGACAGCGCGTCGATCATTCTTGGCTTGAGGACCTGTGCATCTCACAACCGTGACCCGGGTGTCTTCCTGGACACCCACTTCAGGAGTAACGATCCGGCAGTCAGAGCAGCCGTTATCAACGTCGCAGCAGACAGAGCAATTGTCGAATTCAGACACCGGCTGTCAAACAGCGTGGCCAGCGACACCGAACTCGAACAATACGAACGCGGACGAGCCTTGGCCATGTTCGGCGAGCAGCAGAAAGCACGCGAAATACTGCAAGCCCTGGCACTGGGCGACTCATCATTCAATTCCAGCGCCACCGCTCTGGTCATGCTGCTGGATGATGCCAACGCCAGCAGATCACTGCTGAAGAAACTGGACGCCCTGCCTGAAAGAGAGCGAGATGTCGTGCGTGGATTTGGATTGATAGGCGATCCGGGTGCCATGGACTGGTTGATCGCGAAAACCAGTATTCCGGTACTCAGCCGTCTCTCCGGTGGCGCAATCACCATGATCAGTGGAATCGATCTGGCAGATGCGGATCTGGAAACCTTGCAGGCACCAGACGGGTTTGAAGACGGTGGACTGAACGACAGCCCTGAAGACGATAATGTCGACCTGGACGAAGATGAGGATCTGCCCTGGCCTGACCCCGAACTGGTAGCCGCCTGGTGGAACAGCTCGCCAAAACTACCCGCCGGCAAGCGATTTCTGGACGGACGCGAGAAAATCCAGGCGGAACTTATGCATGTTCTCCGTCATGGCATGCAGCGGCAACGCAATGCTGCCGCCATGAGCCTCGCCTTACTGAAACCGGAATCCCCCTATCTGGACACCCGACTTCCAACCAACAAGCAAAGAGCATGGGTAAGCTGACATGCAGGTATTGAACAATACAGGCCTGGTTACCGGCTACACGATGGGAATGGAGCCCTCCGGTCGTGAATGCATCGTTCTCGCCATCAAGGGCACTTTCAGTATTCCCAAGAAGGCTGGAGAACAACCTCGATTACTCGAAGAACAGGTGCCGCTGGTGGAAGCCGATACCTTTTCCGGAGAGCCTGGCCTGTCCTCCCCCCT
>JABDKN010000204.1 GCA_013002205.1 Granulosicoccus sp. | reverse complement strand
ACGATGCCATCATGGCGACCGGACGATCCGATTATCCCAACCAGGTCAACAATGTACTGTGCTTTCCGTTTTTGTTTCGGGGTGCACTGGATGTCGGTGCCACGGAAATCAACGGGGAAATGCAGGCAGCGGCAGTCGAGGCAATTGCCGACATTGCAACCAAGGAGGCCTCCGACGTGGTATCCGCAGCCTACGGTGGAAAGCCTTTCCGTTTCGGTCGCGACTACCTGATTCCGAAACCCTTCGACCCACGCCTGATGCTGGAGATTCCCGAACGCGTAGCCAGAGCTGCGATGGCCAGCGGCGTGGCGACACGGCCGATCGTGGACTTCGATGCCTATCATCGTAAGCTGAGGAGTTTCGTCTTCCGCTCCGGACTCATCATGAAGCCGGTATTCGAACAGGCACAGGCGGACACACAACGCGTGGTGCTGGCGGAAGGTGAGTCGCTACGGGTCCTGAATGCCGTGCAGATTCTGGTCGATGACGGCATCTGCCATCCTGTCCTGCTTGGCCGTCCCGATGCCATCGAGGCGAAGATCGAGGAGCTGGGGCTGCGCCTGAAAGTCGATCAGGGATTCAGTATCCTCGACCCTGGCAACAATCCTGATTTCGAGAAACACGTCGATGCCTATCATCGCCTGATGGAACGTGCCGGTGTGTCGCCGCGTTACGCAGCCACGGTGGTGCGCACGCGCAACACGGCATTGGGTGCACTACTGGTACGTGCAGGCCAGGCAGATGCATTGGTCTGCGGTATCCAAGGCGCCTACGCCCGGCATATACGCTATCTGTGCGAAGTGATAGGAATCCGCAGTGATGTCAGTGACATTTCCGCGCTGATGCTGATGATACTGGGCAAGGGGACCGTCTTCCTGACCGATACCCATGTCACCGTCAATCCATCAGCTGAGGAGGTGGCAGAAACCGCTTTTATGGCATCCAGGATCGTCAAGCGATTCGGCCTGGTGCCGAAGATCGGCATGTTGTCCCATTCCAATTTTGGAAGCCGAAACAATGAGTCGGCCCTGAAGATGCGACGAGCGCGGGAATTACTGGCCCAGTGGCATCCCGACCTGGCAGTTGAAGGCGAAATGCACGCCGATGCCGCCCTGTCCGAAGAGATTCGCAATCGCATATTTCCCAATGCCAGCTTTACCGGAGGTGCCAACCTCCTGGTCATGCCCAATCTGGATGCCGCGAACATAACCTACAACATGGTCAAGGTACTGGGCGACGGCTTGCCCGTAGGCCCGATTCTGATGGGACTGAACAAGCCGGCGCATGTCGTGACTGAATCCACCACGGTACGCGGTATCGTCAATCTTTGTGCCATTGCGGCAGTGGATGCGATCGATTACAAATCGAGTCTGCAGAGTTGCTAGCTTATACAGTCGCTGAAGGTATCGCCGTGCTGCCGCAGGACATCGGGCAGCTGGTGATGCCAGCAATTGCATCAATGAGCCTGCTGCAGTGACCTTGCCTCACTCGTCCTTTATCTGCCAAGGTGCCGGGAGTGTGGCAGGCAGGACTCGCTTGCGGGTCGGCAGGTAACGATTTTGTCATTTATCGACTCTGTCAGTATCCCTGGCAGGGCAGCCGGGTCTTGAAGGAACCTTTCCTAATAGCTGATACCATTGCGTCTGCCGCAGCCTACGGGTCTTCCATGGAACTCCAGCTTTTTTTCAACCAGTTGAATAACCAGCCAGAGACTATCGAGTTTCCTGACGTCATAGCGCTGATCAATAGCCGCTATACGTTCATTCCAACCGCGTTCTACAATCACGACATCTACAATGAAGCGGGGCAGAATACCGGTTCGTGCAAGTTGTTTGCCTTTGCGAGTCTGCACGAATTGACCCAGGAGCAGACACTCGCCCTGTTCGGTGCATATTATCGCGCTGATGTACTGCGCACCCCCGATGGTGACAGTCACCCCAATATTCGACAGTTCATGAAAACCGGATGGTCCGGAATCGAATTCGAAGGTGTACCGCTACGGGCGAAAAACTGAGCGCTGGCAGGTATCGGCGTACTGCCTGCATGTCTGGTCGAGCCGCAATTGGCTGGACAGGTCAGGTGCGCCGGATGAACGCTTGTTACCGGATGAACTGGTTGGTAACTGATGAAAGGTTGGTAACCGATGAACGGTTCGTACCGGATGAACTTCCATCGATCATGAGGCTCATCAACCGAGCAAGCCTGCCAGCTCGACGGCCAGTCCGATAAGACCACCGAATACACCACCCCATACGATCAGCCAGCCCAGGTGATTTCTGATCATGCGCTGCATGATGTCGCGTACCATTTCCGGTGTCATCTCATCGAGTCTCGCCCTGAGCAGCTTGTCCAGTTTGTTGACGAATTGCTCGCTACTGGCGGCTTTGCTCAGCTGCTCCCCGACCAGCGCCTGGATGCGCGGGGATCTGGCGGCGTCGGCCAGAAAACCTTGCATGCGTTTCTTGAAGGGTTCTCGCAGCGGTTGCAGGGCTTGTTCTCCGCCGACCATCGCCAGCACGGAACCGAACGAGGAGTCGACGATGGTCGCAACAAGCTGGTCATAAGCTGCGTCGAGATCTATGGAGGTGAGCATCGGCTCCAGATCGATGGCGCCAGAGAGTCCGCCTGGGCTTTTTTCCACACCGGGTGTGTTGACAGAGTCACTTGGCGGTGAATTGACGAGGAGACGCTCGACCTTGTCCTTGCTCAACAATTCATCATGCACCATTCGCAGGATGCCTGACTTGAACTCTTCAAAGTGCAGGGTGATGACACCCGAGCCGTAAAGTCCAGGCACCCGCTCGAAGAGCATATGGACAGCCAGCCAGTTTGTCAGGGCTCCTGACAGAGCGAAGAGTCCTGTACTCATCAGTAGTGAGTGCCACGGCTGTGGCAGAACCAGGCTTGCCAGTATCAGAGCCAGCGCAACCAGGTTGGGTGTCAGATGCTTGTCAAACATGCATTGCAATACGGCGGAAGAATTGCGGTAACGGCCTGATTGCCATGGAGGCCTGGTAGAGGCGTCTACGGGTCATGTATCCTGTGCGCTGCGCCTGCGTCGCGATCCGCGACTTCCGCGCCCTGAGGCGGAGCCACCGGCAACGGAAAGATCACCTGCCATCTGTGCCCGTGCTCCCTGCGACAGCTCACCAAGAACTCGAGTGATCGTCTCGACATCCGGTGAGGGTTGACCTGGCTCCCAATGGTCGATTGCCTGGCGCATGGCCCGTACGTGCGCCGGCGTAGTGCCGCAGCATCCACCAATGATGTCGGCACCGGCATTGGCGGCGAGCACGGCGTACTCGGCCATCAACTCAGGCGTTCCACTGTAGACGATCTTTCCGTCCACGTAATCCGGTATACCGCAGTTGGCCTTGGCCACGAGGGCCGGACGTACTTCCAGCAACCTGGCTGCCGTGACCAGATTGCAGATGGCGGCCACGACTTCCGAGGCCCCGACTCCGCAATTGCAGCCGACTGCCGTGATCGAGGTGTTCAGGCTGGTACTGATGTTCAACGTCTCCGCCGGTGTCAGGCCCATCATGGTACGGCCGTTTGTGTCGATACTCACGGTGTAGACGATCGGCAACCCGACACTGGCGGCGCCGAGTACGGCAGCTTCAATTTCCTCTGCAGCGGAAATGGTTTCAATCCATAGAATATCAGCACCACCTTCGGCCAGAGCTTCTGCCTGTTGGGCGAAGGCCCGACGCGCTTCGTCTATACCCAGGGGGCCATTGGGTTGCAGGATTTCGCCGGTCGGGCCCATGGAAGCTGCCACCAGTACGGGACGATCGACTCGATCAGCCTCCGCCCTCGCCAGTTGTGCTGCGCGAGTGTTCAGCTCAGCCACCCGATCCCCGGCATTATGCAATGCCAGTCGGAAGTGGGTTCCCCCGAAACTGTTGGTCAGGATGATATCCGAACCCGCCTCCACGAATGAGCGATGCAGATTGGAAATGCGTTCAGGATGTTCAATATTCCAGAGTTCGGGTGCGTCTCCAGTTTGCAGGCCGGCAGCAAACAGGTTGGTCCCAATAGCCCCGTCAGCCAGCAGTACGCCGCGTTCAGAAAGCAAGGAAGTGAGTTTGTTTGTCATGGACGCAAGGTTATCATGCACACGCCCGCCATATCGCTTGACTCTGGCCAGGGGCCAGTTGTCCTACCCTGGAGCGATAAGGTGCAGCTGGACTGACATGGCATTCGGGCCCTGGTGTTGGTGACCGCATACCTGAGTGCTACTCGCCGTAGTCGCCTGACTGGCACTTCGGACTCGCCACCAGACCGGCAGACCCGGTTAAGGCTATTCGACTTGGTTGAATCAAACTCTGTGGAGAGTACGCGACAGAGCGAAAAACGGGCAGTTGCGTTGTGTGTCTGCCAAACTGTGAGCAATAGCCCGTTTTGAGAATTCAGTAATGTGAGGACGATGCATTCACACTGCTCCTCTTGTACGTAGTCTGCACAGTCAATACGTTAGACTAGATGATTGACTTCCGAGCCAATTGCATGATCGCATCTACTACTGGACATCCTGAACACGGCACGTTTTTACCCACCGTCGAGGTGGACTTTCAAAGTCCGGCTGTTGCTGGGTTGATTGCCGGACACTGACCAGAGATGATATTTGGAC
>JABDKN010000154.1 GCA_013002205.1 Granulosicoccus sp. | reverse complement strand
TCAAATTGCACACGCCGACGTTCCTGACAGTATCCGGCACGTATCATGGCCTGCCTGTCGCCAGCGTCATGCGCTTGCAGATGCTGGCAGGCCGGTTGCAGAAATATGTCACGCGCACGCTCAGAGGACAGCGGCCGGTGTGGAAATACTCCTTCAAGGCGCATCTGGACCGTGAGCGTCAGGTCACTCTGACTGCCGATGAGATCGCTGCTCCATCGATGTCGATTGGCCGGATTCTGACCTGCGCCTGGCACCTCGATGCTCGGCAGGTCTTCCACGTTCCGTATCCCTATGTCCCCTCCAGCGAATTGCTGCAGATACCCATTGACACTCGAACCAATGTAGTGACCTTCATGGGCAGGCTGGAAGTTCGCAAGGGTGTACTCGATCTGGCAATGGCCATTCCACTGGTGTTACGCGAGCATCCTGACGCAGTGTTCCGTTTCATAGGCTCAACGGAGCATTCCCATCTGCGCAATATCGATATGCGCAGCCACCTGCAAACATCATTAGCAGGGCTGGGTTCTTCGGTCGAGTTCATCGATCACGTCGACCAGACGCTGCTGGCGGAGAAATTGTCCGAAACGGATATCTGTGTGTTCCCGAGTATCTGGGAGAACTTTGCCAATGTCTGCCTGGAATCGATGTCTGCAGGCAGGGGAGTCGTGGCGAGTGAATCGGGTGGTATGGCTGAAATGCTCAACGGTGGTGAATTTGGCCTGACGGTGCCACCGCGCAATCACCGGCGACTTGCGCAGGCCATCTGCCAGCTGTTGAGTCATCCTGAGCAGAGAATGGCACTGGGTCGCGCTTCACGTGAGCGTATCCTGACGGAGTACTCCGTGGATCGAATCGGCTTGCTGCAGGAAGAGAGCTACAGGCGAGCGATCGCGGCCCGCAAGTCCAGGGGGGCTCGTGCAGTTTAGTGTCGTGATTCCTACCTACCAGCGCCGCGACCTGGTAATAGCAACGGTCAGCGAGTTCGTGCATCAGCGTGGCAATGTGACGTTTGAAGTCATCGTCGTGGTAGACGGCTCGACTGACGACACGGCGCAGGCCCTGTCGCAACTGGAATTGCCTTTCTCCCTGCAGGTGAAGTGCCAGTCGAACAGGGGGCGTGCCAGTGCTTTGAACCATGGCATTCAATTTGCGCAGGGTGAAACGCTTCTCTTCCTGGATGACGACATGCATCCGGATGCGGATCTGCTCATGCAGCATGCGCTGTCACACGCGGAAGGCGCAGATCTGGTACTGGGGCATATTCCGGTCCACGAGGACTATCGGGGCGATTTTCTGGGAAAGGCTGTCCAGCACTGGACGGAGGAGCGACGCCAGCGCCTGGCGGATGCACCCACCCAGTTGACCCTGCATGACTTGATCACCGGCCAGGCATCGGTCACGCGTACAGTCTTCGACGAACTCGGCGGGTTTGACGAGAACTTCAATCGGGAGGGTAAGTTCGGCAATGAGGATCTGGATTTCTGCGTTCGTTTACAGCAACGTGGCTACCGGGTCGTGTTCAACCCAAAGGCAATCGCTTGGCAAAAATATGATGTAAGCCCCAGGCATCTCCTGCGTCAGTGGTACCAGGCTGGCCAGGCGGATGTCATGTTGGCAGGCAAGCATCGGCATCTGCGCCGTTTCATCTCATCCGCCCACAGGCAACCGTGGCTGATCGAGCGCCTGTGGACGCAGCCGTTGTGTCAGTGCCTGCTCTGGCTGGTAGAGCATGGCATGCATCATCGACTCATCCGTCATGCATTTTTCTATGCACGGATGCTCGAGTATGCACGTGGAGTTCGCAGGGCGGGTGGTATGCCAGGGATCTTTCCCGTGCGCGTTCTGGCCTACCACGCGATTGCGGATCTGCAGGGGTTGCCGATACTGTCCGAGTACGGCATTCCGGGTGAGCTTTTTGAGCGACAACTGGATGCACTGCTTGGGGCGGGTTTTACGTTCATCTCGCCGGATCAGTTTCTGGCATTCCTGCGAAACGAAATCGATCTGGACAGGAAGTCGCTGCTCCTGACTTTTGATGATTGCTACTCGGATCTCCTGCTGACAGCCCTGCCAATCCTGCAACGCCGGCAACTTCCGGCGCTCGCATTTGCCGTCAGTGGACGTTCCGGTGGGTTCAATGACTGGGACGAAGCCATTGGTGCGCCGCAGTTGAGGCTTCTCGACGCGGCTCAACTTCATCAGCTGGAGAACGCTGGCATCGAGATTGGCGCTCACTCCAGGAATCACGTATTACTGTCAACTGTCACCGATCCGGACGAACTCGCCGGTGAGACGACAGGATCGGTGGCTGATCTGGAAAGCACAGGACTGAAGCGACCGCGGTTTTATTCCTATCCGCATGGCGATTTCAATGAGTCTGCCCTGTTATCTCTTCAGGTTGGGGCACTGGAAGGCGGGTTCACTGTAGAGCCGGGAACGATCAGTCCACATCACCATTGCTATCAGCTGCCGCGTATCGAGATATTGCGCTCAGATGGCATACTCAGGATGCGCTTGAAGATCATGATGGCAGGGCTTTCGCCGGCAAGTCTTTTCCGGTTTCGCCAGGGCAGGGCCGGCGGTGCGCGAGTATCTGTCATCATCCCGGCCTTCAATGCTGCGGACACTCTGGCCGTTACGCTGGCCAGTCTACGCGCTCAATGCTTCACGCAATGGCAGGCCATCGTGGTAGACGATGGCTCCACTGATGACACTGCGGAAATTGCACGTCAGTGGGCGCGAGAGGATTCGCGCATCGATCTGATCTGCCAGGAGAATGGTGGGGAGGGGGCCGCGCGCAATACAGGCATTCTGGCGGCTGCCCATGAGTGGCTGTTGTTTCTCGATGCCGATGACTGGATCACTCCCGATTGCCTGTCGACAATGCTGCGAACGGTGGCTAAGGATGCCTCGTTGGCTGGTGTGGTGTGTGGCTGTGTAAGAGTCACACCCGAAGGCGCACTCTGTCCAGCCGATGTGTACTCGCCATGGTCACTTGACGATCTGTTTCTGCAGTTTGCCAAGGACTGTCCGTTTGCCATTCATAACTGCATGGTCAGTCGACATCTGGCATTGCAGGTCGGACTGTTTGACACTGGCCTGCGTACCTGCGCCGATTGGGATTTCTGGCAACGTATTGCCCGCACTGGCGCACGATTTACTAGCGTGCCAGAGGTATTGAGCGCCTACCGGATGCGTCCTGGCTCAGCGTCGAGCTTTGCCGAACGGGTGCAGCAGGACGGATTCACGGTGCTGTCGCGTGGTCACTCGGCGGACGATCGAGTGTCGAGCCCACATCCGGATCATCGTCATGGAGCAGCGAAGAGTGGACTTCGAGAGGCGATGTATCGGCATTCTCTGTGGCCGGCAAGTCTACTCATCGGTCAACATAAGGATGCTCGCGTGCTGCTTGACGCATTTGCCGGCCAGCCGTTCCAGGAACTTTCTCCCGTGGTCGTGGCTGATGGGCTGTTCAACTGCATTCCGCTCGCGGCTTCCAGTACGCCTTCGCGCTGGCCGGTACTCTGGACAGAGTTTGAACAATCGATTCTTGAGTATCTGGAGGCGCTGGAGAAGGTAAGTGAATCAACGGGACTTGCCTTTCAAGCTGCGAGACACCTGGAACGCCTGGTGCTGGAATACCGGAGCGAACCGCAGACTGCAACTCTGGGTGGCAG
>JABDKN010000130.1 GCA_013002205.1 Granulosicoccus sp. | reverse complement strand
AGCGCAGCCTCTGCGGTGGCTATGTTGCCGCCGATGACCTGTACGGCCGGATAGTGCTCCTTGATCCAGGCCACGCGGTCGAGCACACCCTGTGAATGACCATGCGCGGTGTCCACGATCAGCACATCCACGCCGGCCTGGACCAGCTGGGCCACACGCTCATCAGTGTCAGCACCGGTACCGACCGCCGCACCGGCCAGCAGACGGCCCTGCGCATCCTTGCAGGCCTCGGGAAAGTCCTGTGCCTTGCGGATATCCTTGACCGTGATCATGCCGCGCAGCTCGAAGTCATCGTTGACGATCAGTACCTTCTCGATACGATGCTTGTGCAACTGCTCGATAGCGGCACTTCGGGGCGCGTCCTCATGGACGGTCACGAGCCTGTCGCGCGGTGTCATGATGGCGGAGACCGGCTGGTCCAGCAGCGTCTCGAAACGCAGGTCGCGCTGCGTCACGATGCCGGTCAGTGTCCTGCCCTGCACCACCGGCAAGCCGGAAATGCCGTGCTGTGCGATCAGGTCCATCACCTGCCGGATCGTGGTGTCGGGAGTGATGGTGATGGGCTCGGTCACGACACCACTTTCGTGTTTCTTGACCCGCGACACCTCATTGGCCTGTCGCTCGATGGACAGATTCTTGTGAATGATGCCGATACCGCCTTCCTGCCCCAGGGCAATGGCGAGACGGGACTCGGTCACCGTGTCCATGGCCGCCGACAGCAGCGGTATGTTCAGCCGCAATGTACGGGTCAGCTGAGTGGACAGGTCGACGTCTCGTGGCAGAACCTGTGAATGACGTGGTGTCAGCAGGACATCGTCAAAGGTAAGAGCTTCCTGGGAAACCAGCATCGAAGGAGCAACCGAAAGGGTGAACAGGATGCGGGCGAAGTATACAGTGATTACCCTGCGTACCGGTGTATGCTTTTACGGTGGATAAAAAGATATACACGGTCAGCCGCCTTAACCAGGAAGTGCAGCAATTGCTGGAATCCGGCTTCGGCACGCTCTGGCTGCAGGGAGAGCTGTCCAATTTCAGTCGTCCCGCCAGTGGCCATTTCTATTTTTCCCTGAAGGACAGCCAGGCACAGATACGCTGTGCCATGTTCAAGGGTCGCAACCGGACGATCGACTTCCGGCCGGAGAATGGTGATGCCGTGGTGGTTCGGGGCAAGCTGGGACTCTACGCCGCCCGCGGTGACTTCCAGCTCATCGTGGAACACATGGAACCTGCCGGTGCCGGAAAACTGCAGGCCGCCTTTGAAGCCATCAAGCGTGAACTGGATGCCCGCGGCTGGTTCGCCCAGGCAGGCAAACAGCCCATTCCCGTCCTGCCCCGGTCGATCGGCGTGGTGACCTCCCCGACAGGGGCCGCACTGCGAGACGTACTGCACGTGCTGCAACGACGTTACCGCCAGGCGGACATCATCATCTATCCCACCCAGACGCAAGGTGCTGCTGCGGCGCCGGCGATCGTCAGGGCACTGCAAACAGCCAACCGACGAGCCGAGGTTGATGTACTGCTGTTGGTTCGCGGTGGTGGCTCACTGGAGGATCTCTGGGCGTTCAACGAGGTGGCCGTTGCCGAGGCCGTGCACGCGAGCACGATACCGGTAGTGGCCGGTATCGGACACGAGGTGGATGTCACCATCTGTGATCTGGTGGCGGACCTGCGGGCACCGACGCCCTCCGCCGCAGCGGAGCTGGCCACCCCGGACACCAGCACCCTGCAGCATCGTCTCGACAGCGCCACGCGTAACCTGACGCGCCTGACACTGGCACGCTTTGCCGAGCACCGGCAGGGCCTGGCGCAACGCATTGCCCGTCTGCAACTGCGACATCCACAGCATCGGCTGTTTGAACGGGCGCAGCGCACCGATGAGCTCCAGCTGCGCTTGAACCGCGCCTGGTCAGCGCAGACTCAGCGCAGAATGGTCCGCCTGCAGAATCTGGCAAGACGTCTGGATGCCAGTTCACCCTCCATTCGCCTGGGTCGTCAGCTGGCATCGTTGCAGGCGCTGCGCACACGATTGCAGGTCGCCATGACGCACCGGCAGCAGCGTCTGCGCGCACGTTTCGAACTGCAGGCCCGCATGCTCGATGGCGTCAGTCCCCTGGCAGTACTGGATCGTGGCTACGCGCTGATTGAAAAGGAGGGAAAACTGGTGTCGCAGGCCGACAGCCTGGCAGTCGGCGATGACATCAGTGCGCGGTTGGCACATGGCGAAATCAGTGCCGTCGTCAGTGACATACGAGGCTCTGAACTGTGAGCTTGCCGCAGGTTTTCATTGCAATTTTCCTTTATTACTGGTAAAACGCTGCGCTGCGAATTTCCTGTCTCGAACAGGGTGTCTCATGGTCAAAGCCTCGTCCAAGAAAGTTTCCGGCCCCCGAGCCAGTCAGGCCTCAGGCCCAAAGAAGAAAACTGGCGGTAATACTGCTGCCAAGAAGGCCCCGAAGGAGAAAACTGCCTTGCCACCTACTGCCGATAGCAAAACCTCGAAAAAGAAGTCTGCCAAAAAGAAGACAGCCGCCAGGAAAGTGGCGGCTAAAAAAACGGCCGCCAGATCCACAGGCAGCACCTCCTCCGGACAGGGGTCTGCCAAGACGGTTGCCAGGAAAACCGCAGCCAAGGCGGCGGCAGGTAAAGTGGCCAGTAAAAAGTCTGCCAAAAAGAAGGCGACTGCCGGAAAGGTCACGAAAAAATCGGCAGCCAGGAAAGTGTCAGCAAAGAAGGCCGGTGCCAAGTCCACTGGTGCAAGCACTCGCAAGGCCGCACCTAAAACCGCTGCCACAGCTGCCGATAAGCCATCAACCACCACC
>JABDKN010000118.1 GCA_013002205.1 Granulosicoccus sp. | reverse complement strand
TGCAGCAGCTGTCTGCGGAATTGGGCAACGCTGTCGATTCCGGTGGTGCCTGCCTGAGCCTGGCGACCAACCCTGCGCCCAGCTTCACCAGCAGTGACTGCGTCAATGCAGGCCTGACCCCAGGTGTGGTGGACAATGATGGTTACGGAGAGATCACGGGAGATTCAACAGCGCTGGGTTTCAACCTGGGCGCGTTGATGACGCCTGTGGACGGGCTCAAGATCGGCATTGCCTATCGTCACTCCACCAGCCACGAACTGGACGGTGACGTAGACTTCGATATCCCGGATAGCCTTGCGGACGTCTTCGCCAGCAACACGAACACAGACAGCCAGGCGCTGACCGACAGCTTTCTGACCGATTCGGGTGCCACGGCCAAGGTTGACCTGCCCTCGATGTTTTCCGTATCCACCGCGTGGCAGGCCAGCGACAAACTGGAATTACTGGCAGATTTCACCTGGACTGGCTGGAGTTCCTTCGAAGAACTGCGCGTCGTATACGATAACCCCTTCCAGCCGGACACACTGTCGGTGCAGGAATGGGAAGATGTCATACGCCTGTCAGCGGGCATCAACTACACACACAGCAACAAGCTGACGTTACGCACCGGTATTGCCTTCGACGAGGAAGCGATTCCCAGCGCGCAGCGTCGCACGGCACGTATTCCCGGCAATGACCGCACCTGGTTCTCGGTCGGTGCAGGTTACCGTGTCAGCGACACCATTTCTTTCGATGTCGGCTACGCACACCTGTTTCTGGATGAAACTCCCATCGACAACTCTGACCCGGAGTCCCAGGGTGCGGGTCAAGAAGTACGCGGGCTGTTCGAGTCAGCCGTGGACATCTTCAGCGCACAGTTCAACTGGGCAATCAAATAGAGGCATATGTACATGAAACCCTACATAACAGTCATCGCCCTGCCTGTGCTGGCCCTGCTGGTATCGTGCAGCGATTCCAATTACGACTTTGACGAGAACAAGGCGAATCTGGACGAACAGATCATCGCGCAAAGTGCACCGCAGGCCCTGTTCAACCCGGATCCGGCAGCACCCGTCCTACCTTTTCCCAACAGCCTCTTCTTTCAGGGTTCACTGGACGGCACGCTGAATCTGCCCGTGGCCGAGGACGCTGACCAGACACTGGCGAATCCGCGTGTGGCATTGAATCAAGCTGATGGATTTTCCACCGTAGCACCGATCGTGACCGCCATTAGCGAACCTCTGGACGCTGCGTCGCTGAGGCTCGGTGACACCATACGGGTCTATGAAGTGGAGACTGCCCAGGGCATTGCGGTCACGGGGGTGGTTGAGGAAATCACCAATCCGCTGTTGATAGCCACCCGGTCCATCGATTCCCAACTGGTCCTGCTACCGACCGTCCCGTTGAAACCCAGTACCGACTACCTGGTGGTGCTCACCGATGGCCTGACCGATGTCGATGGCAATGCGTTGACGGCAAGCCTGGTTTACGGTGTACTCAAGGAAGAACAGGAACTGACGAATCCCTCGCTGGAGGCTTTGCGCGGTGCCACACGTTCACACCTGGGCGCTGTTCAGGCCAGTTCCGGCATCGAACCCGCCAATGTCGTGCTGAGCTGGGTGTTCCGTACGCAATCCATACGGGAGGTGCTCCAGGCCACCAGGGATCAGTCCTCCGTCTCCTCACTGGCACTGGCTGATTCGACAAACACGACCGCTTCTGAGGGTATCGGTCTGAGAGGCACCGCCGACATCTATATCGGAACCCTGGAAGTACCCTATTATCAGGTCGCTGTGGGTGAAGGTGAGGATCCGCAAACGGCATTGAACAGTTTCTGGCAGAACAGTGGTGGCGATGTAGTGGGTGCGCTGAACGATTCCGGAGTGCCGGACTACGCCCCGGTTGCCACCGGCAACGAGGTCATACCGGTATTAATGACTGTGCCCAATACCAGTGCCGCCGGAGGCGGCGTAATGCCGGCGGATGGCTGGCCGGTCACGATTTTCCAGCATGGCATCACTCGTAATCGCACCGATATGCTGGCGATCGCCGATGCCAAGGCCGATGAAGGCCGCGTGGTCATCGCCATCGACATGCCCCTGCATGGTCTGACCGATAACACTAATCCCTTTCACGCAGACAACACACCATTCCCTGAACGAGAGCGCACTTTTGATATCGATCTTGCAGTCAATCCACCTGCCGAGGGTGAAGTGGTGGATGCCGATGCCCCCACCAGCGGCGCGGACGGTAAGCCGGACGGCTCGGGCCAGTACTTCTACAATCTGCTGAACCTGGCCAATTCACGCGACAATCTGCGCCAGGCAGTGGCTGACCTGTTCGTCCTGACCGCCAGTCTCCCCGCTGCCCAGGGAGAGGGCTTTACCCTGAATGCAGGCAATCTGACCTTTGTCGGTCACTCGCTGGGCGGCATAGTCGGGTCGACGATGCTCTCTTTCGACAACTCCTTCCAGGCCGCCACACTGGCTATGCCTGGCGGCGGAATAGCCCAGTTGCTGGCCAATTCGGACAGCTTCGGTCCGGAGATCAATGACGGACTGGCCGCGGCAGGCATTGCGACCGGTTCGGCTGACTACAACACATTCCTGACGGTTGCGCAGACGCTGGTGGATTCCGGAGATCCCGTGAATCATGCCAGTACACTGGCTCAGGACACATCAACTCGCCTGCACCTGATCCAGGTGATAGACGATGCCGTGATCCCTAACTTTGTGTCCACGGCTCCATTGTCCGGGACTGATCCGCTGGCCCGACTGCTGGGTCTGCCGCAGATCGTAGACACATCGACCACGGGTGGCATGGTGAAGTTCTCTGCCGGTGATCATGGTTCGATCATCGACCCGACGGCAAGCCTGGCGTCAACGGTGGAGATGCAGAACCAGATGGCGAAGTTTGCTGCTACCCAGGGCGCCGAACTGCCGATCAGCGACAGCACGGTCATCCAGCCGCTGCCACAGGAATAACGCCACAGGGATCGGCCGGCTTTCACACAGTGCAAGCCGGCCGGGACGATCTGGAATCCAGCAGGACAGTTTGAGGAACCTATAGCCATGCCCCTGAGCAGACAACTGGCCTTTTCCGGCCTGATGATGCTGTCGTTACTGACAGGACCGCTGCACGCGGCCACGATTTCCGGGGTAAGCCTGGAAGAATCCATCGACGTCGGTAACGCACAACTGCGCTACAACGGTGCCGGTATTCGAAAGAAACTCTTCATCAAACTCTATGTCGGGAGTCTGTACCTGACATCCCCGAGCAGTGATGCCGCGAGCGTCGTCGACGCAGATGAACCAATGGCGATTCGCCTGAACATATTGTCCGACCTGCTGACCCGCGACAAGATGGTCGACGCTCTGGACGAAGGGTTCAGTAAATCCACCGGCGGTGATACAACTGCGATACAACCGCAGATAGACCAGATGCTGAGCTTCATGCAGGACAAGATAAGCCCGGGAGACCAGTACACACTGGCTTATGAGCCCGGCGTGGGCACTCAGCTCATGCGCCAGGGCGAAACCCTGACCGTGATCGAGGGCCTGCCTTTCAAGCAGGCCCTGTTCGGCATCTGGTTGTCTGGGAAACCAGCCCAGGCATCACTGAAGTCGGCAATGCTCAACAACTGAATTGTTTACCCTGCGCCTGGGCAGGTAGTCAGGTCTGGGGTGAGCGACTCCTTTGCGCAGTGGAGACCTGCGGGGCAGCCTGACGTACGTCGTGGTCGAAGTCATCCACCCTGATCACGCGAGCAGTCGCCTCCTCCGCTTTTCGCAACAACTCGGACTCGCCGGAATCGATGACACCCTCTGCGCTCAACTGTTGCAGCCAGGTAGCGTAGTCCACACCGTAGGGTGCCGAGCGACCGGTTGCCTTGAGCTTGCGCTCGGCGGCATCGGCTGCCAGAACAGCCAGCAGTGCGTGCTCTATGCTGCCCGTGACATCGGTTGGATCATCACTCAGGAACACGCCCTGTGTCAGTCGGTCACGCTCGGCGGAATCGTTGAGCAGTATGGACGCACAGGCCTGTGTCAGTCGATCATTCGGGGTGCGGTAACGACGCCCCAGCGGGAACACGATGCCGCGCAGTATCAGGCCGATGGGCGTGTTGGGAAAATTGCGCAGTATCTGATCCAGCGCGACCTGAGTCTGGAACAGTGAATGCCGTACGGACCATTCCAGCAAAGGCTGATCACCTGCGGGTCGCCCCGTGTCTTCAAAACGCTTGAGCACCGCCGATGCCATGTACATGTGCATCAGGCCATCGGCAAATCGTCCGGACAGCATTTCCTTGCGTTTGAGTCCTCCACCCAGGAACAACATGGCAAAGTCGGCCAGAAATGAATAGGCAGCACTCATACGTGCCAGTCGACGATAGTACTTCGCATTGGCACCGTCGATGGGGCTGGCAGCAAATGCACCCTTGGTCAGGCCATGAAACAACGAACGCGCACCGTTCTGGATGGCATAGCCGATATGTCCCATCAGCGCCTCATCAAAATCTTCCAGCGCCTCCTGGCGGTTGGGCAGCGATGCCGCGTTGATTTCATCCATCAGCCAGGGATGGCAGCGAATTGCACCCTGCCCGAATATGATCAGACTCCGGGTCAGGATGTTGGCGCCCTCGACGGTGATACCGACAGGAATGGCCTGATAGGCTCTGCCGAGAAAATTACCTGGCCCCAGGCAGATCCCCTTGCCACCGACGATATCCATGCCATCGTTAAGCACCTCGCGCATACCCTCCGTGTTGTAGTACTTGAGAATGGCCGACACTACCGATGGTTTTTCGCCCTGGTCCAGCGCCGCGCAGGTCAGACGCCGTCCGGCGTCCATGGTGTAGGTCAATCCGGCTATGCGACCCAGACCTTCCTGGACGCCTTCAAATTTTCCGATGGGCAGATTGAACTGGTGGCGAATACGCGCATAGGCTCCTACGAATCGTGCTACTGCCTTGCCAGATGCAACACCATTGGACGGCAGCGATATACCGCGTCCTACCGACAGTGATTCCATCAGCATACGCCAGCCCTGACCGACCATTGGCTGACCTCCGATGACCCATGACATGGGAATAAACACGTCCTTACCACTGTTGGGACCGTTCATGAACGCCGAATTGAGCGGAAAGTGCCGCCTGCCGATGTTCACTCCCTCGGTGTCGGTCGGAATCAGTGCACAGGTAATACCCAGTTCTTCCTTGTCACCGAGCAGGCGATCCGGGTCGTAGGCCTTGAAGGCCAGTCCGAGCAGGGTGGCGATCGGACCGAGGGTGATGTAGCGTTTCTCCCAGGTGACCCGCAAGCCGAGAACCTCCTCGCCCTCGAACTGTCCCTTGCAGACGATGCCGACATCGGGCATGGCACCGGCATCGGAGCCTGCCGAAGGCCCGGTCAGCGCAAAACACGGTATTTCCTGCCCCACTGCCAGCCGCGGCAGGTAGTGCATCTTCTGCTCCTCGGTACCATAATGCAGCAACAGTTCCGCAGGGCCCAGGGAGTTGGGCACCATGACGCTGACCGCACCGGTCACGCTTCGCGTGGCCAGCTTCGTCACCACTTCCGAGTGCGCCATGGCGGAGAAACCAAGACCACCATAAGATTTCGGGATGACCAGTCCCAGAAAGCGCTGTTCCTTGATGTACTGCCAGACCGACTCCGGCAGATCATTGAGCTCGTAGGTTATCTGCCAGTCGTCCATCATGCCGCAGAGTGTCTCCACCGGCCCATCCAGATAGGCCTGCTCTTCCTCAGTAAGATCTGCTTCCGGGTAACGCACCAGCTTGTTCCAGTCGGGATTACCGCGAAACAGTTCCGCCTCCCACCAGACCGTACCGGCTTCGATGGCGTCGCGTTCGGTATCCGACATGGGGGGAAGCACCGTGCGCACGTACTTCAATAACGGCAGACTGACAAAACGGTGACGCAAGCTTCGAACATTGAACAGTATGGTTACTACGAGGGCCGCGAGAACCAACAAGGCGCCGAAAAAACCGGACAGAAATCCCAGGGACGATGCCGCCAGCAATATGACAGCACCAGCCAGACTGGCGACTGGCAGGCTCAGGCGATGACGTGACAACACGAAAAGTATCAGCGCAAGAACCGCCAGCCAGAAGATGATGCCCATGAATGAGAACTCCGTTAAACCGTTGAAAATCGATTGACAAGCCGTTGAACAAGCATTGCGCATGCCGCATGGGTATAGACGTCAGGCAACTGGACCACCTGACCACCTGACCACCTGACCACCTGACTGCCTGACCTGCCTGACATACAGATAATACGTTACCAACAGAAACATGGCCTCCTGCCCACTCGATTCAGCCGGCACACAACTGTACCTGCCCTCTGCCGATCACCACCCTGCAACCCCGGCAACTGGCTATCATGTCCCGGTGCAGAGCGCTTTGTCCTCCCTCAAAATCCGTTATCATCTGCGCCACTCTCCGGCCATCATGCATGGCCAGCAGCTCAGGCAGTCATCACAGATCATGGATTCACTAATAGGAGCGTATCGAAGTATTCTGGAATCTGTGGGTGAAAACATCAACCGTGACGGTTTGCGCGACACACCGGAGCGTGCGGCCAGGGCAATGCAGTTTCTGACGCAAGGCTACGGCCAGACACTGGAAGACATCGTCAACGGTGCCATTTTCGATTCTGACAGCGATGAGATGGTAATCGTCCGCAACATCGAACTGTACTCCCTGTGCGAGCATCATCTCCTGCCCTTCATCGGCAAATGCCATGTAGCCTATCTTCCCAATGGCCGTGTCATCGGCCTGTCCAAGGTTGCCCGCATCGTGGACATGTATGCGCGCCGACTGCAGATACAGGAAGCCCTGACCAAGCAGATCGCCACCGCCGTACTGGACGTCACCGGTGGTCTGGGTGTCGGTGTCATCATCGAATCCCGGCACATGTGCATGATGATGCGCGGTGTGGAAAAGCAGAACTCCTCTATGACCACCTCTGCCATGCTGGGCCGGTTCCGCTCGGACATCAACACACGCAACGAATTCCTGTCACTGGTGCGTGACTGAGGAGTCTG
>JABDKN010000078.1 GCA_013002205.1 Granulosicoccus sp. | reverse complement strand
ATGAGAGACCCTGCGAGATTGCCGGTGCAGGCGTTCTGCCTGTGAGGTCATTCCAGCGAAACGCTGGTATCGTCCTTGATCAGCTCCAGTACGATATCCGATCGCACTTCGTGGACGTCGGGATGTGAAAGGAGTTGTTCATTGATGAAATTGGACAGGGCTTGCAGGTCTTTCAAGCGAATGTGCAGCAGGTAGTCTGCATCACCGCTTATGGCGCACGCCAGGCGAACGGCGGTCAGCGATGTCACCAGATTCCTGAAATTGACCGAAGATGCCTTGCTGTGTGAGTGCAGCCGGACCTTGACGAATGCATCGAGGCCAAGCCCGACAGCGGCAGGATCGACCTGCGCACGGTATCGGGTGATAACACCCTGGGACTCCAGACGTGCGCGTCGACGTGACACCTGAGAGGCAGACAAGCCAATCCTGTCGCCAATGACTGCATTGCTGACTGAGGCATCAGCCTGCAGATGCAGAAGAATCTCCCGGTCAAATCTGTCCATCAACGAATTATGCCTGCAAAGCGACGCAGGCATCTGATTCCGCGAAAATTGGAGAGTCGATGCGAACCAGGTCTGACGTTGTGCAGGTTCAGGCCGCCAGCAGCGCCCCGTCCTTATCGATCAGCAGCGAATGAATGTCATCGGGGAGGCACATCAGGTAGCGTGCCGCATTCCAGTCCAGCCAGCTGATCCTGCTGCCCGCCATCTTCTCGCCGAACTGCTGCAGTGCGTGCGCGTGCAGCTGATCTGATCGGGCGAGTTGACAGGCCAGATCGAGCGATAGCCTTTCAATACGAGAGGGCAGGTAGGCCTCGGCCAGGGTCAGGATGACCGGTCGATCTGATCTGTCCTCGCCTGAAAACAGTTGCTGGCGGATCAGCTCGCACTCTGCCGCACTCCTGTATCCACCGCTGAGACAAAGCCGGTGCAGACGTTCGAGTTTCAGTTCATACGTCAATCGAGTACGCAGGGGAGTCTGCTCATCGATAACCAGGTAGTCCGAGCGGAATACTTGCCTGGAGACGATTTTCCTGACAGTGTCAAGAGGGTCTGAAGCCATCGACTGCCTGCGGGTTGTATGGTCAACCATCCAAAAGGATGCAATCAGCCTATCGGCACGCCAGTCGCGCAGCTTGAGCCCGGCGAATCAATACTGAATCAAAGGCATTTCTCCAGTACCTGCACCGGGTGCAGGATCGGCGCCTGGACATGATCGCCAATCTGTTCGTGACAACTGAATCCGTTGGCAACGATCACGGTGTCACCAGAGCGTGCATCCAGACTGGGTTTCAGTGATCTCGAGAACAGTGCCTGTGCCATTGGACGGCTCTTGCGGAGCATGCCAAAACTTCCGGCCATTCCACAGCAGCTGCTTTCAGGTTCGGCCAGCTCGTCGAAGCACCGGTGCATCCACTCGCGTTCATGATCATCAGCAGATGCTTTGGTATGGCAGTGCAGGTGCATGATGCCGGCGGGCAGGGTGCGCCGTAAATTCACACCGTGCCGGGAAAGCCAGGCCGTGAGCGTCGTGGCTCTGCCGGTCAGTTCAATGGCGCGTTCGTCATGGGCAAACAGGCGCATCAATTCGTCGGTAAATACAGACAGGCAGGATGGTTCAATGACGATGAGCGCCGTATCAACGGGCAAATGCGGGTGGAAGTGTTCAAGTATCTGCGCCAGCTGTTTCCTGGCCTGGTCGAGAAAACCGTATTCGTAGAGCGGGCGGCCGCAGCAGAATCTATTCACTGCCACCGCTACCTGAACGCCTGATCCTTTCAACACATTGATGGCACTGATCAGCACCGCAGGTCGGTAGTGTGCGTTCAGTGAATCAGCCCATAGCACGACAGCAGGCTTGGAGGGATCGCCAAACCAGCTGAAATACTCATCATGCCGATCTGCGTGACGGCAGGCCCACCGTTTGAACGGCTCCCTGCTCAGCTCCGGTAATGATTTTTCCGGGCTGATACCCAGCATGCGAGCTGCAATCCGCCCGAGGGCCCCCCGTTGCAGTCGATTGACAATGACCGGCGCCCGGGCCAGCCAGGGTAAGGCGATACCGATGTGTCCAAACACATGATGGTGCAGCGGGCGTCTCCTGTGCGTGAAATGTGCAGACATGAATTCAGCTTTGTAGGCGGCAATGTCCACCTGCGTGGGGCATTCGTACTTGCAGGCCTTGCACGACAGGCAATGTTCAAGCGAGTCGGCGATGTCGCGGTTTCGCCAGCCATCTGTGATGACTTCGCCGCGCACCAGTTCGTGCAGCAGGTGAGCTCGACCGCGGGGGGAGTATCGTTCATCGCCACTGACCTGGTAGCTGGGGCACATGGCACCTGATCGCGCACGGCATTTGCCCATTCCGATGCAGCGTTCCGAGGAGCGCGCAAAACCACCATGATCCTCGATGAAGTTCAGTGTGGTGTCGATTTTCGGTCGTGCATACCCGGGGCCGAAACGCAGGTTCTCGTCCATCCGGAAGGCATCGATGACTTTTCCCGGGTTCATGCGCCGGTGCGGATCCCAGGCACGCTTGAAGCGGCGGAAAGCGTCCATCAGAGGTTTACCGAACATGATAGGGAGAAATTCCGCCTTGGCCTGCCCATCACCGTGTTCACCGGACAGGGATCCGCCGAACTTCACTACCAGGTGCGCAATCTCGACACTGAACGCCCGCCACTGCTCGACCCCGTGAGCCGTTCTGGTATCAAAGCTTATGCGGGCGTGGATGCAGCCGTCACCGAAGTGCCCATAGAGGCTGGTGGTATACCCGTAACGATCTACTAGCGCCTGAAACTCGCGCAGGTAATTTCCCAACTGGAGCGGATCCACGGCAGTATCTTCCCATCCGACCGCGGGGTCCGGCACCAGCGGATCCAGACTCATCGATGTGGCGGACGCTCCCTGTTCACGAATGCTCCATAATGCAGCCGTGTCCCTATCGTCCAGCACCTGTAATACCGAACGTACACGGCGCGAAGCATCCATGGCTGTGACGAACTCCGCACAGCGGATTTCCAGTGCCTCTGCTGTGTCTGCGGAAATTTCCACCAGCATCCACGCCCGGCCCTCCGGTAAAAGGCCGACTTCACGTTGCTTGAGATTGCGGGACAGAAGTCCACCGATAATGCTCCAGTCCAGTCCTTCCATGGCAATAGGCCGGAATGGCAGTAGTTCGGGCACGCTGTCACCGGCGGTAAAGATGTCATCGAAACCGAGAACTATCAGCCGCTTACAGGCAGGATTCACAATGAGCTTCACCCTGGCTTCCAGGATGCTCACGCAAGTGCCTTCGGTACCGACCAGTGCACGGGCAACATTGAATCCGTTCTCCGGCAGTAGCATGTCCAGGTTATAACCTGATACACGACGCTTGATGTCCGGGTAGCGGTGGCGAATCTCGTCGGCATACTGATCACGCAGGTCTTTCAATTCGCGAAAGATCCGGGCTTTTGCATCATTGCCACTGATGATGTGCTCCAGTTCCTGCTCGCTGGTTGGTCCTACCCGGAACTGATCGCCGTCACTGGTGAGTACTTCAAGCTCGAGTACGTTTTCGACGGTTTTTCCAGCAAGCATGGAATGCGGCCCGCAGGAATTGTTGCCCATCATGCCGCCCAGTGTGCAGCGGCTATGAGTGGCCGGATCCGGGCCGAAGGTCAGTCCGTGTTTTTCGGCTGCAGATTTGAGTTCATCGCAGATGACACCCGGTTCCACCAGCGCAGAGCGCGCCCGGGTATCGATTGACAGAACCCGGGTCATGTAGCGAGAGCAGTCAACGACTATCGCCTCATTCACACATTGTCCGTTCTGTGAGGTCCCACCACCCCGCATGAGTACTGGCAGGTCGTGCTGGCGACTCAGCAGCACCGTTTTGCGAATGTCCTCTGTCGTCCGTGGGTAGACCACCCCAAGTGGTACCTGCCGGTAGTTCGATGCGTCGCTGGTATAAAGGGCAACGCCTGCCGGGGAAAAGTCGCAGTAGCCGTCCAGTAATGGTGCCAGTTCATCGCGGAACTCTTTCAGGGTGATGTGATGTATGTTGTCATTTGGCATCAGAATGCTAACCCGCAGGGGACTGGCCCGGACTATACAGATCGCGGACTCCTTTCACGATTGGTCCGGGCCAGTCCGAGATGAAGAACGCCGTGATCCGGTGGCTGCAGGGGTGTCAGTGCGCGAGAAGGTCATACCCGCCAGAAACACGGCTTTTTATGGCGCTCGGTAAAAAAATCGGCCAGATGGCAGTGGGCAGTTTTCCGGATACCGAGCCAGTGTAGTGTAACCTTCAGGTGCAATCAGGGGGAGGTCCGTCATCATGAGTTATCAGGCAGCCGAAAATCGTTATGACAATATGCAATACCGCCGCTGTGGGCAGTCAGGGCTGTTGCTGCCGGCGATTTCACTGGGGTTGTGGCACAACTTCGGTCATGATGTCGCCTTCAAGACTCAGCGCGCGATCTGTCATGCCGCCTTCGATGCGGGTATTACCCACTTCGATCTGGCCAATAATTATGGCCCGCCTCCAGGCTCGGCTGAAGAGGTGTTCGGGCAGATTCTCCGCGATGAGCTGAAAGGCTATCGCGATGAGCTGATAATATCCTCCAAGGCAGGTTATCTCATGTGGCCGGGACCCTACGGCGAGATGGGCAGTCGCAAATACCTGATTGCCTCGTGTGATCAAAGCCTCAAGCGCATGGGACTGGACTATGTGGATGTGTTTTATTCGCATCGCTTCGACCCGGACACTCCGCTGGAGGAGACCATGGGTGCACTGGATCATATTGTGCGATCCGGCAAGGCGTTGTATGCCGGCATTTCTTCCTACAACTCCGAATGTACCCGGAAGGCTGCAGCAATCCTGAAGAGTCTGGGAACTCCCTGTCTGATTCACCAGCCCAGTTACAACATCCTCAATCGCTGGGTAGAGCGTGACGGCCTGAAAGAGACTCTGCAGGAACTGGGTATCGGTTCCATCGCCTTCACGCCACTGGCTCAGGGCATGTTGACTGACAAGTATCTGAACGGTATCCCGGAGGGGAGTCGGGCCACACAGGGCAAGTCGCTCAGTCCATCCTTCGTCAGCGAGCGCGCCATCCAGAGTATCAGGGCATTGAACGACATTGCCGCTTCGCGGGGACAGAGCCTGGCGCAGATGGCAATTGCCTGGGTATTGCGCAACGAGGGCATCACCACTGCGCTGATCGGTGCATCGAAGCCTGAACAGGTCGTACAGTGTGCAAGAGCTGTCGACAATCTGGAATTCACTCAATCCGAACTTGACCGAATAGATGCCGCTGCCAGTGAAGAGGATATCAACCTGTGGGCCAGGTCCTCGGAATCCTGACGTGGCAGTGGCCTGGTGTTCGGCTTCAACGCGGCGGCCTGGCTGTCCGCCAGCGACAGGCTGACAGCGTAATCAGCGAAAATTCCAGGAGGACAGGATCATGGCCGGTGGCTGACTGCACATTGCACCGAGCCCTCCTGCAGGTGCAGGAGGGCTCGTTCATAACTCAGCTGGAAAATAACACCGGGGAGGTCATGTAGGCGAGCAGGTGCGTGGTAGTGGCTCCTATGACGAAGTCATATAGTCTGGAGTGGCCATATGCGCCGGTTATTATCAGGTCCGAGCCGGTATCAGCCGCTTCGTTCAGTAATTCGTCTCCGATCGGAATCTGTGACTTCGTGCGGTGAGCTACGGTAGCCTTGATACCGTGTCGATCCAGAGATCTGGCGATCTCGTGTGCCGAAAATTCCAGTTTGCTGTCTGCCTCGGAATCTGAGCCTGAAACCCAGAATACCCGTGTCTCTTCACCTTGCTGCATGAACGGTATGCCATCGTGCGCCGCACGAGCCGATTCTCCGGTCCCGCTCCAGCCGATCAGCGAACGCTTCCCGATAGTAGGAAATTCCCCGAAACGGGGTATGACCAGGACGGGTCTTCCGGAGTGCTCGATGACACGTCGCAGGATGACTTCCGGCCCCGGGTGCTCAAGCTCGGCATCCTGTTGTGACATGATGACAAGATCCGCACAGCGTGCGTGCTCGCAGAGCCTTTCGCCAGTAGAGGCTACTGAGGTCTCGATCTGTCGCCATTCAGCAACGAATTCTTCCGCCCTGGTCTGTTCATCGAAGATTGCCTTGACCCGTGCAGCCTGAGCCTGTTGGGATTCCTTTAGCTGAGTCAGGGCCAGCCCCGACAGCTGCATGGAAACACTGGCGTATATTTCCATGTTCTGCAGAGAGTACAGACCAATCAGATGAGCATCAAACCGTCGCGCCAGCATGATGGAGACTGGAATCAATCTCTGCGCTTCAGCTTCGTTGGCCAGGCAGACCAGCAGTGTCTTGTAGCTCATCACCGTTTCCTCATGTAATGTACCCTGTGCGGAGCGCGACTTTGACCACTCCTCTTCGAGACCACAGTTTACAGCCACTCGTTCAGCGTGTGATTGACCCAGGTCAATGGAGCGAACACGGCATGCTGTTGACGGCAGTCCAGGCCAGCGCCGCCCGCAGGCTTCAGGCTACCCTTGCGCTACTCCTGCAGCGTGATCTTTCGCCTGACGAAGCGCTCAGGATTTTGTGGCGCTGATCAATTTCCGCAGTGCCTCCATTTTCAGCAATTTTATGTTCTTGCCCCGCGCCTCGATGATGCCCTGTTCCTGGAATTTCGAGAAAGAGCGTGAGACTGTTTCCAGCTTCAGCCCCAGATAGCTGCCGATTTCCTGCCGGGTCATGCGCAGCACGTACTCGTTGGCGGCATATCCGAGATGCCGATATCGCTCGGAAAGGTTGAGCAGAAAGGCGGCGACTCTCTCTTCAGCTTTCATGGTGCCCAACAGCAACATGACGTTTTGCTCGCGAACGATCTCGCGGCTCATGACACGATGCAGCTGATGCTGCAGTGGCTGGAAATCCCGGGCAATCCTTTCCAGCTCGTTATAAGGCAGGATGCAGACTTCACTGTCTTCCAGCGCTATGGCGTCAACGCCATGATGCTCTGTTGCCACACCGTCAAAACCAAGTAATTCGCCAGGTACCTGGAAACCGGTTATCTGGTCCCTGCCGTCATTCGACGTTATGCGCGTCTTGAAGAATCCGGTTCGAACCGCATACAAGGAGCGGAATTTCTCGCCGACGTTGAACAGGGACTCTCCGCGTTTGACCCGGCGTCGCATGGCTACGATGGCATCGAGCTTGACCAGTTCTTCAATTGGTATGCCGCCTGGAACGCACAATTCCCTCAGGTTGCAGTTGGCACATGCCGCCTTGAGGCTGTCCATGGAGTGTAATTTCTGTGTGCTGACACTGGCTGCCTCTCGGTCTTCCATAGTGTTGTTACGCGCTCTTCTCTTGGGTGAGTGGCTGGTTGACTAATGACTTGTTGATGAAAATCAAAACCGCGATTCAAGACATGCCCGATAGTAGCGTCATGAAAATCGTGGATATTGGACTTGCGCGTAAAAACTCCCTGCGTAGCGAGTCTGCCTGTCAGTCAGGATCGATATTACCCATGATCAGGTTGCCTGATAGCGGACCGGGTGATGAGGCCGATGACACAGCCAAACCACACAGCCCCGAGGAGGTGGAGACGCTCGATTTGCGGGCCCCACGCTACACCAGCTACCCCACTGCAGATCGCTTTGTAGAAGCTTTTGGTCCTGACGACTACGCTCACAATCTGGCCGCACGGGAAATGAGTCTTTCCATTCCTCTTTCAGTGTACGTTCATATTCCGTTTTGCGAAAGTCTCTGTTACTACTGCGCGTGCAACAAGTCCATCACACGAAACTACAGCAAGGCTGAGCGCTATGTCCAGAGCCTTCTGCGTGAGTTGTCAATGGTGGACGCGCAACTGGGGGGAGACCGGCGGCTACTGCAGATGCACTGGGGTGGCGGCACACCAACCTACCTCAGGGAGCAGGAAATCCGGCGCTTGATGGGAGCCGTCCGGGAGAGATTTTGCTTCTCATCCAACGGCGAGTACTCCATCGAGATAGATCCACGAACGGTGGACACTGCGAAGATGGGCCTTCTGCGCGAGTGCGGGTTCAACCGGATCAGCCTTGGAGTGCAGGATTTTGATCCGGACGTGCAGGCTGCAATTAATCGCATCCAGCCTGCCGAGATGGTTCAATCAGTACTGAACACCGCTCGCGCACTGGGTTTTCAGTCGACGAATTTCGATCTCATTTACGGTCTGCCGCGGCAGAATCCGGCTGGTTTTGTACGCACGATACAGGCAGTCATTGCCATGAAACCAGACCGTATAGCCCTGTACAACTACGCTCACTTGCCCTCACGCTTCAAGGCACAGCGATTAATCGACATGGATGAAATGCCTTCAGCGGATACCAAGCAGGAAATCTTCCATCTGGCTAACGAAATGCTGGATGCTGCCGGTTATGACTACATCGGTATGGATCACTTCGCACTGCCAGAGGATAGTCTGGCCAACGCGCACCGGACTGGCCGACTGCATCGGAATTTTCAAGGCTATTCAACGCAGCCCAATTGTGATCTGGTTGCGCTGGGTGCGAGTTCCATCAGCAGGATTGGCAATTGTTACAGTCAGAATTTCAAGGGCGTAGGCGATTACAATGATCGCGTTTCGCAAGGTATTTTGCCAACGCAGCGAGGCATCCACCTGACGCGAGACGACATCCTTCGTCGCGCGCTCATCATGTCCATCATGTGTCAAGGCGAAGTGGACAAGGATTCGTTCGAAATAACTCACCTGATCGATTTCGACAGCTACTTTGCAAGTGAGTTACAAGCTCTGGAGCCATTGAGGAATATGGGCTTCCTGAGCGTAGAGGATCGACGACTGGTAGTAACTCCAACCGGCAGGCGCAAGGCCTTGCGAGTCATCAGCAGTCACTTCGACCGGTACCTGGCCGAGCACCAGTCCCGCGCGCATTTTTCACGCGTGCTTTAGTCCAATGCTTCCGGAGCGTTGAAGGCGAGACTTTCCTCGGACGAACTGACGATGTGCTCTGCCTGCCCACGCCACAAGCAGGAACAGGAATATCTCGCGGCTGAGACTCCCGCGAGACATCATCGGTGCAGATTCCGGGGTCATCACATCAACGGCCGCTTCATCGACTGTCTGCACGGGATCGAACGGCGAGTCCTGTCCCAGGGTTGAGCCGGGCTGAGGGTCATTGCCACCACTCTGGAGGACAGTCTGGACATCGGTGTTGCCGGATTCAGTGGTGCCGGATTCAGTCGTGCCTGTTGCTGAGGTGTCCGTGCCGGGAAGGTCATCGTAAGCTGTGGCGGTTTCGTCCGAAGACTCAGGACCTGGTGGGTCGGCCGCGATGGCTGTGTTGGCGTCATCGGACTCTTGCACTTCCTCTGTCGCCACTCTTGCACGCCTGTTCGCATCGTATTGGCGGCAGAAGTCGCTGGTTCCAGTGATTTTCAAACGGGGGTCAAATGCCGTTTCGGATGAGCGTAACAGTACATTGCTGCTGCCATCCTGGAGCGCGAGCACCAGAGTCACTTCATTGCGAACAAACAGCTCCGCGTCCAGATTTACCACTCGAAAGCCCTCAGTGAACAGGGCCAGCTCACTCGACCCCAGCCTGACAGACGGGTAAGGCAACTGTTCGACGACTCCATCAGCACTCCAGGCTGAGCTACTGCCCTGAAAAACTGAGAAAGTGACTGATTGGCCGGTCTGTTCTGCGTATATCTGTAACGCAACATCACTTGCCTGCGCCGGTATATCCACCAGGTTGAAAGTGATGTAGGCGTACTGCTGATAGGTGGCCACGGTCAGTTTGTCAGTGTCCCTGATTGATCCGTTCAGTACGTTAACGTCCCGGATGGCGGCCAGTGACACCGTATTGCCAAGACAGGCATCGGCCGGATGTGTGTGGCCGATCTGCGGAACATCCGTGGGCTCCGGCGCGGGCTCCGGCGTGGGCTCCGGCGTGAGCGGCACGCTGGTATTGCGCGAAGATTCCGGCAGTGTGTCGAATGCACCGTCGGAAAACGGCACGTTCTGGTAAAGGTACAATGCGAAGCGATCGATGGCGTGTCCGTTGGAGCGACCGGATATCTGCAGCGTGTGTTCTCCAGCACTGAAATACTGACGTACGGGTTTGCCGACATTGTCCACTGTGCTGGAGACCCAGGACCACTTATTGAGCTGATTCATGTAGACCTTGGTCCAGCCATTCAAACCGTGTTGTCCAGAAATGTTCTGTCCAGTAGGAAATCGCACCCAGTTGTCGTTGTGTTCGGTGGAATTACTACCTTTAGTAATGCGCGAGCGCCATCTGAACTGATAGTTTCCGGCCGTATTGATGCGAAAGCGGTAGGTGATGGGATTTCCTCTCGGGGCAGCCTGGGTAGCCAGGTTGTCCGGGCCTGTCCACACGTAGTAGCCTCTGCCCTTGTAATTGGGAATGGCTTGCTCCAGCGACCAGTCGCCTGATGCGGCAACGGATTCGGCTTCGACGATCAACTTTCCGCCGGTCTCCACGAACACATCGTTGGCGACGACTGCAGACCAACACAAGGGAAAAAAAACCGCAACTATCAGCCTGGCGAGCATAGAGTGAATCGATCCAATTGCATGAAGGGGCAGGCTGGCGTACTGCTTCGCCGCACGAGCGTCAACATACTAGCGGCTGAAAAATAAAAGTGGCGAATATTTGACACACCTTTCCGTACTGTTAGATTGGGTGGAGTCGGCGGGTCAGTTGTCCAGTATGGGCGGGATGTCCTGATGTGCGTCGAAGCGGTAGGTGACACTGTAGGACACCGATACACCTTCAGCAGTAATGTCGACTTGTGCCAGGCTGTCGTCGTCCGAGGTTAGGGTGATGGCGATCATCGAACCATCTGAAAAGTCATTTCTCATGTGAGCCTGCGCCATGGATTCTTCTCCTGAATCGTCCCTCACTATGTCACCTTGTTTGCTCAGCAACGCCACATTGTCGGTACCGTAGCGAGTCGAGACTGCATTGGCAGCGCCGCTGAAAGACAATCGTTCGATGTTCTGACAAGGAATCGTGATATCCGGATTCGTCCGTTTCGTGGAAGTTTCATAGTTCTGTTGCCACGACGCTGATGTAATCGTCGTTTCGTGCGTCAAGCGCACGAGCTGTACCGAATTGAGGGTGTTGCTGATACTCCGTACTGTTGTCGGGATTCCGGAGCATTCGATATTCGCAGAGCTCAGATCTTCACGTGTGGATTGACCTGACAGTGTCATTGAATTGAACTCTTCAAGCTCGATCCGCAATTCATTGAATTCCACTGTGACAACCTGGCTGCTGCCCAGACCGAACACCGTGAAGTCGGCCGTTCGCGAAAGTCCGCCTGTCAGCACTTTACCGTCGATTTCACAGCGTTCGAATCCGACTTCGAATGAAGTGAATGTGCTGGTGCCAATTGCACTTCCGCCCTCAGGGCAGGCGATGGCAAACTCCCTGCTGGACAGTCCTCCACTCAGTAGATTCGCAATGCTCGTGTCGATGTCGTAATAGTGCTTCAGATAGCTCGTCGACACCAGGTCATCGGCTATCTCAGCGACTACCGGGTAACCGAGTCGCGCTACGACCGTCGTGGCGTCCGGGTCAGGCGTGACGAAAGAATCCACGTCGTCATTGATAGGGCTCGTTGACTCACTTGACCCACTGCACCCCGCCAATGCACTCAGGCAGCACAGCAGAAGTACCGACTTGAACCTGGTGACTCTGCAGATTTCCTTGGATGGTCCAATTGCCAGTTGTTCATGTCCAGTGTCGAGCGATGTCGGACATGCTGACGGATACCGATGAATTTGTCGGGTGATTCCTGTGTGCATTTCAAAGTTGTTCTGTGGAATATCTGTGAGTTTTGACTCGCCAGGTAAATCAGGCTTCCGGAAGCAGTTTGTCCTGTGTGCGAGTGTCGAAATCGCTCGCAGCGTGTCGTTCATGCAGTTGGGAGTCCGGACTGCCATAGGTGCGATTGACCATGCGGCCGCGCTGCACCGCATCTCGACCACGGATTCTCTCAGCCCATGCCTTCAGGTGCGTGTACGAGCCAGCATCGAGAAATTCCGCCGCTTCATACACGGTGCCCAGTACGAGACAGCCGTACCACGGCCAGATGGCAATATCGGCAATCGTATACTCATCCCCAGCCATGAATTCGTTGGTGGCCAGGTGCCGATCCAGCACATCCAGCTGTCGTTTCGTTTCCATGGTGAAACGGTCGATACAGTATTCGATCTTGAACGGCGCATAGACATAGAAATGCCCGAAACCACCTCCCAGATAGGGCGCACTACCCATTTGCCAGAACAGCCAGTTCAGAGTCCTGGTGCGCATCGCTGGTTCTCGGGGCAGGAATTCACCAAACTTTTCAGCCAGATAGAGCAGAATCGATCCGGACTCGAACACCGGGGTCGGTGGCTCGGTGCTGTAATCCACCAGGGCAGGGATTTTCGAGTTGGGATTGATCTCGACAAAGCCACTGCCAAACTGTTCACCCTCAACAATCCTGATCAGGTGGGCATCGTATTCGGCCTCGCGCACACCTCTTGCCAGCAGTTCCTCCAGCATGATGGTTACCTTCACTCCATTGGGAGTTGCCAGTGAATAAAGTTGTAGCGGGTGTTTGCCGACCGGTAGCTCTTTTTCATGCGTCGCTCCGGCAACCGGCCGGTTGATACTGGTCCAGGTACCGCCGCTTTGCGCATTCCAGCTCCAGACGTCAGGTGTCGTGTAATCTGGTGTATGGCTCATTGCTGTCCTGTAGTTCCTCGATGAATGGAAAGGTAGTACTTCGATGAATGGAAAAGGCGTTGTCCGGTATTTCGCAGGCCGGAGTCACCTGATGAAAATGCTGGTGTGAAAGGTGTGCATGATTACCCTGCATGTCAAGCCGATCGGAGTTCGTCTGCAAATTGGCGACATTGTGCAAGCGAACCGACTGCACCGACCGTGGTCAGCGATCGTAAACTTGCTGCAGCCACCACATGTGCCAGCTCCAGCGCCTGCTCGACACTCCATTGCTCATGGATTGCGTAGAGGAACCCGGCAGCAAACGCATCTCCTGCTCCCACCGTACCCTTGATCCGGGATTTCGGCACCTTCAGTGACCTGGTCACGTGACGCTCGCCGGATCTCGTTATACAAACGGCACCCGTCGGGTAATGTACTGCCACCAGCTTCATGTTTCCGCTGGCGAGAACCCGGTCTGCTGCCTGCAGGCAGATGTCGATATCCGTCTTGCCATCGATCAGTGTAGGAAGGTCTGCAATGGCGCCTATTTCCTGATCATTGACGATCAGGTAGTCCAGGTGCGGCAGGCATGGCGTTGCCAGCAGGCGGTTTCTGTGCCGATCTGTGGAGACCATCTCGATGCTGGTTTTCAAGCCGGCTGATCGAGCCGCTTCCAGAACCTTCGACCAGCCATTGTGGCCCTCGTCGTGGTCTGCATCCATCAGTGCGTGCACGCTCAGCAAACCAAGATGAAGTATGCGTTCGCGACGTCCGGTAAAGCTGAAGTGTCGCGGTTCGAGAAGGTCATTGGCTCCAGGATAGTGAAAAAAAGTGCGCTTCCCGGTGTCAGTTACACTGATCACATCAGTATAGGAAGTGGCACTTGCCGCAGTTCGCCACAATTGACTGGTATCCATTTCGCACGTGGTTGCCTGGTCAAACAGGAAGTCTCCATCGATGTCCTGGCCAAGTAATCCGATGGTTGCAACCGGGAGCGTCGGGTCGAGCTTACACAGGTCTATACCCACGTTATGGGAAGATCCACCACCTTGCCGTTCTACGGCCAAGATTCGAGCCAGCTCTTCCTCGGCGGGCCATTTGTCAACCAGCTTGATGCGATCGACGGTCCAGCAACCTGCGCAAATTATTCCACGTCTGTTCATTTGCACATGGCATTACAGTTTGAGTATTGGTTCGGTGATCTTCAGATCATCCTTGAGACTGCGCTGAGGCTTTATGCCTTCCTGTTTCAGATGAGCATGAAACTGCTGAACTGCCTCCGCAGGGCTCACATCCTTTTCTATAGTCCTGCGTATCAGTTCCACGAGCTTGACTGGTGATTCGGATCGATTTATCTTTCTTCCAAATAGCGCAACTCTGGCACCAGATTGCTCAGCCTGCAAGGCCAGCTCGAAGGTGTCTCGAGTGGTACCGGCCGCACCGCCGAGAATACCGGCAACCAGTCGCGACGGGTCGTAGTGTGTCAACTCCTGCATGGCATCTCTTCCATTGAACTGGATTTTCAGGAACAGGGGGTAATCGGCATGGGTCACGCCCGCCAATGCCTTGATGATCATGTCGTTTATATAGTGTCCCAGTTCAGCATCAGCCACACCGATGTCGAAGGCGGGATTGAATATTTCCAGGAAATGACGAAATCCGGTTTCGCGGCAGGCCAGTCGGAATTCACCATAGGCCTGGAGGCTGGCCTTGTCCGCCTGCAAGTCATTTGAGAACGTCATCGAATACAGGCCGAGCTTACACAGTGGCGTGACCGCCTGCAGGTCAGCGGTGGCAAATGGCTCCGATGGATACTGGCGATAGCAGCTGCCTCGTGCATTCCAGATATCGGTGGTGTCATTCATGCGTACAGCAGGTGTCACCGGCGATTTGCTGAAGGTTCCTCGTTGTTTGAGAATCTCCGCCGATGAGGCGGACATCAACATGATATCCACCAGCCCGGAATCGCTCATCTGCTGCATGGCGTCGAGGTAGTCTTCCCGCGACTTCCACCTGCCTTTGCCAGCAGGACCCGGAGAAGTGACACCAAATGCCATATCACCGTCCTTGGCATCGGCAATGATAAACTCGGAAGGTTTGTATTTTCCCCCCTTGATATGTTTCAGCTTCTTGTCGAGTGATTTCACTGTGGTGCTCGAATATGATAGACAGGCATTGTTGCAACCATACAACAGCTACGTGGCAGATAGTGAGTTTGCGAAACCAGCGATGAGCCCTGGCGGTCAGCTTGCATGATTCGTGGTCAGACTATAATGAATCCATGAGATTAGTTTACTGCATCGGGAAATCACAACCGTAGTGGTAATCTCATGCCTGTGAAAGGCAGCTTCGGTAGACAGGAGAACATCAGGCTTAGATCCGTTTATGAAAAAATGGCGTCCGGTAAAGAGTATCCAGACGAAAGTCATTGGATTGTGTATCAACAAAGGCAGGTTGCTGGCCATGGAAGTCTACGGTGATTCCGGTGAGGTAAAGGGAGTGCGGCCTCTGGGTGGTGTAATCGAGTTTGGCGAGACACGCGAAACAGCACTTGGCCGTGAATATCTGGAGGAGCTGGGTACGACGATTAAAATGATTGGTGGCTGGCGCACTTTCGAAAATCTGTTCATTCACGAAGGGGTTCGAGGTCATGAATATGTCTTTGCCATCGGTGTCCAGTTGGCAGACAGATCCCTGTACTCGCGTGAGGTGATTGTGTTCTCTGAAGACAGCGGAGATGCCAGCACGGCTCGCTGGTTCGAAGTGGATGCCCTGCGCGAAGGCAAGATCGAGTTGTATCCGACTGGCTTGCGATCGGTCATTTGACGCAGTGGCTCTTGCAGGATCCGGACGAAACAGCCGCATCCTACGCCGTCCGCATCACGCATTCATAATGCGCGAAGAACCACGCCACCCGTCACGACTTCACAGGCCGAAGGACATCGCATTCATCGTCCGGCGACACGCTCGAGGGTGTTGTCCAGCGCATGCGATCGAGTCACTCACGCACGCTTTGACTCCAGCAGTCCGCGCACGGTGTCTGCCTGCAGTTCAAAGCGCACGGCAATGTCCACGATCTGGTTGATGGTTTGAACATCCAGCGGAATACCTGAAGTCGTGCGCTGATCACGACTAAGGTTTTCAGGTTCTCCGGGTAACAGCACACTTTGGGTGCCCGCTGCCGGTGCACGAGACTTGATGAACTGGCAGAAGTCATGTGTCCGGCCAGCAACCGCCTCTCGGCTATCGAACGCGGTTGGATCGATGATGATTGAAAACATGTTGTTGATTACTCCGTGTGGCAGGTGCTCCATGGTTGCCACGGTGTCTGTGCTGCCCAGGGCCCCGGCCATCAGCTCGACGAACAGTCCAAGGCCCGAACCTTTATGGGCGCCGAATGCCGACAGGCTTCCAAGGCGGGACAGCGCCATCGGGTCAGGATCAAGCGTTTCCAGGCCTTGTTCATCCAGCAGGCATCCCGGTGGCATCTTTTCACCCTTGTTGCTGGCCACACGTACCTTGCCGAAGGCCACCGTGCTGGTGGCCATGTCCAGCAGTGGTTCTGCTCGACCATCCACGGGCATGGCCATGCTGATGGGGTTGGTCGAGATTCCACTTTCGCGTGCGCCGAATGGTGCAACGATGGGTGCGTGACCGACCACATTGACCATGTGCATCGACACATATCCTTGAGCGGCACAGTATTCTGAATACGCGCCAACTCGGGAAACGTGACCGGAGTTGCGCAGGGCCAGGATGGCCACTCTGTGTTCAGGCACGTTTCGCATGGCATGATCCAGTGCAAGCAGCGCCATGCGATGGCCGAAACCACGTTGTGCATCCACAATACTGATAGCGCCCGTCGTGTCGAGGAAGCGGGGAGCCTGGTCAGGAACCAGATTGCCATCCAGCACTTGTTCTCCGTACATCGGTAACATGCCGATTCCGTGCGAATCATGCCCGGTGAGGTTGGCGTCCAGCAGATGGCTGGCCACCACGTCCGTTTCTAACTTGCTGCAGCCAAAACCTTGCAGGACGGCAGAGGCAAATGCCTTGACTGACTCTTTGGTGTAATTTGACGGTTTACTCATACGACTCCCCCTGGCGACTGAGACGGTCGGACACTGCCGTGTTGCATGGGACAGTGTCAATGCTTGCATTGGATCTCTCTGACCGGACTTGAGTGCTTCTATCGACCACGGCTACAAGGTACACTAGCCGATACTATCGTCCAGACGTACTCCATGTCCTTCAACGCTCTTGTTTCATCTCCCGGGTTGCTGCGGATACTCGATGAGCTGGGCTTCTGTGAGCCTACCCCGGTTCAGCGTGAACTCTACGCACTGGTCAAAACAGGCCAGGATGTGCTGGTAACAGCCGGTACCGGGTCGGGCAAGACTCTGGCCTATCTGCTACCGCTGCTCGATCGAATTGCACATGAGGCAACCCGCTCTCGGTGTCGCGTACTGGTCATCATGCCAACTCGTGAACTGGTACGCCAGGTGGCGCGGGTCATCGAGAGTCTGATGCCCGCGTTGAACGCGTGCAAGCTCGTCCAGCTTGCCGGGGGTTCATCCATCAACCCGCAGCTGCTGGCCCTGCGAGGTGGTGCGGATATCCTCCTGGCCACTCCGGGACGCCTGCTGGATGTGATCGAGCACAATGGGATCGACACATCCGGTATCGATGTGTTGGTACTGGATGAAGCAGATAGTCTGCTCGGTGATGGTTTCCACGAGTTGATTGCCGATCTGACGTCGCGACTGCAATCCTGCCAGCGATTGATGATATCGGCCACGTACACGCGCAAGGTCCGGGCGAGGGCGGGCAGGCTGCTCACCGAGCCAGTTTGTCTGGACATGGCCGCCGCGCACGGGCAGATCAGCCATAGAGCCATTCTGGTCGACGAGCAGAGTCGGGCCGAATTGCTCATCGAGCTTGTTTCCAGGCAGTTGCCCTTGCCATTGTTGATTTTCACCGCGGATCGGCGGGGTGCAGATCGCCTCGCCAGGACACTGGCCAAAGCCTCCATCAATGCGGGTGCGTTGCACAGTAAGTTGTCAATGCTGCAGCGCGCATCGGTACTGGAACGTCTCGCGCAGGGTGAACTACAGGCTCTGGTGGCAACCGATCTGGCAGCCCGTGGAATCGATATCCCGATGCTGCCCCATGTCGTCAACTATGACCTGCCTCGATCCGTCGACATGTATACACATCGTATCGGACGTACTGCGCGAGCAGGACTACCCGGAACGGCAATCAGCCTGGTCGACATCAATGCCGAAGCGCACCTGTGCGTGATCGAGAAGCGCCTGGGCATCACTGTATGCAGGGAACGGATCGCCGGATTTGAGCCGCACAATCAACTGCGTCCCGTGTTGCCAGGCCATGATGGAAACGGTGGCATAAAAGGGCGACGTATGAGCAGGAAAGACAGACTACGCGCCGCCACTTCCGCGCAGAGCCGTAACGCTGATGATTTGGCGTCGTGAAAGAGCTGCAAACCGACAGGCTTTACTCAACCAGTGCCCGCAGCGGGGCGCTCTCACACTTCAGGAGTACGTCAAGTTGAAATTTGGAATCATGTCCACCGCCCGTATTGGCAGGCAATTCCTGATACCGGCCATTCAACAGGCTGATGGTGCGCAACTGGCAGGGATCGCATCGCGCGACGGAAAGCGTGCGCGAAAACTGGCCGATCACTTCAATGCGCCACTGGCCTTCGACAGCTATGAGTCGATGCTGGAATCGCCGGAGATCGAGGCGGTCTATATTCCGTTGCCTACCTCGCAACACGTCGAGTGGGCATACAAGTCCATTCAGGCCGGCAAACATGTCCTGGTCGAAAAGCCGCTGGCGCTCAACGCGCGTGAAATCGGCAAGTTGATCAGGGCACGCGACAAGGCTGGAGTGACAGTCTCGGAAGCATTCATGGTGACCTATCATCCTCAATGGTTGAAAGTCCAGTCATTGTTGAAGCAGAATGCAATCGGCACATTGCGCCGCATTGACGCATCCTTCACTTACTTCAACGTGGATGCGGGTAATATGCGCAATCAACTGGCACTCGGCGGCGGCGCATTGCCGGACATCGGCGTCTACCCAACGGTTTGTGCGCGTTTTGCCACTGGACTTGAACCTGTGTCTGTCACTGCGAAAGTGGAGTTCGACCCGGTATTCAAGACAGACCGCTATGCCAGCGTGGAACTGCAATTTGCCGAAGTTGACATGAGTTTCTATGTTTCAACACAGATGGCCAATCGGCAAACCATGGTCTTTCATGGCGACAAGGGATTCATCGAAGTCAGTGCGCCTTTCAATTCAAACCTGTACGAGGGAGACGAGATTCGGATCCACAACGCCGGACACACTGAAACCCGGGTATTCCGGTATACCGGGGTGAACCAGTATTGCCTGGAAGTGGAAGCATTCTGCCGGGCGGCGGCAGGCAGGAAGCAGGCGTTGTTCACGCTGGAGGAATCAGTTCTCAATCAGAGAGTCATCGATGCAATCTACAAATCCGGAAGCAGTGGAAAACGGGTAAAGGTCTGAGTGTCGTTGCGTGGCAACAGTCGAACAATCCAACGGAAAGCTACATGTTACCAACCGGGAAACGTCCAAATCCTGACGATAGTGACACGATAGATCGTATCATTCGCCATCGCCGGACCAGCAAGTTGATGAAGTCCCAGAATCACCTGGAGGCAGCGTCGGGATCATGGACTCAGGAGCACGCTGCGCAATTGCGAACCATGATCGAAGGCGCTGCCTGGGCTCCATTTCATCGTCGCGCGGATGAGAAGACACATAGAAGCGGCAAACTGAATTCAGTGGTGCCGTGGCGCTTCTATATTCTCGAACAGAGCGCGTGCCACTCTTTGTTGAATCACCTGAAAATCCTGTCAGAAGACGATCCGGATCCGAAGTGGGCCAGGGCATGGCAGTCGAAGATCAAGAACATGCTGGCAGCGTGTGGAGCTCTGGTACAGGTTACCTGGCTCCCTGATCCCCCCGACGAGGGTGACACACCGCAATTCACCAGAAACAATATCGAGCACGTGGCCGCGAGCGCAGCTGCCGTCCAGAATCTACTTCTGGCCTCTGCTGCGCGGGGTTGGTACAGCTACTGGTCCAGTGGCGGCATCCTGGGTGATGAGGTAATTTTCGATTATCTCAATATTTCGCGGCACCAGGCGCTGCTCGGATCAGTTTTTCTGGCACCCGTGCTGGAAGATGAGGTCACGGTCGTGGACGGGGGGCTGCGCGACCAGCGGGGAGCAGTCGAGGCGTGGGCACGGTGGCAGTGACGCCGTAAGTCACGGGCAGGGAAGTACCAGCAGGATCTGCGGACATCCTGGCCGCCTCCCTGGTGACCAGGGCACAGTCAACCCCGGCTGAGCAGTCCAGGCCGATTCACACTGGCTGAGACAATACATCCCAGCAAGCTCCCATCGTATGGTAATCGGTCTTTCCGGGAGGCGATTTCAGTTTATCCACTGGGGCACCCTCACGAGTGCGAATACGGAACCACGCACCGTGTTCATGGTCGATGAGGTGTCGCCAGCTGTATTCCCACAGGCGGTTGTAATCCTGAAGGTAACGCTCGTCACCGTGTTGTCGGTACAGGCGCCAGGCGGCAGCAAAGGCTTCTGCATGCACCCAGAAATATTTGTATGCATCACTGAATGTACCGTCCGGGGCGAACCCATAGACCAGGCCGCCGAATTCCGGATCCCACCCACGAGTCATCGCGACATCGTAGAGTTCGGTGGCACGCTGCACCCATGTTGGATTGGCGCGTTCCTGGTTCAATGCAAGCAGCAACTTGCACCATTCGAGTTGATGGCCTGGCTGGAATCCCCAGGGCTTGAACAAGTCATCCGGCTTGTCGATGTTGTATTGCATGTCACACTGCCAGTGCCGGTCATAGTGCTCCCAGATCAAGCCGTCATTGAGGCCGGCCAGTTCCACTGCAAAACGCTCCGCCAGCATCTCTGCTCGCTCCAGGTAACGGACATCTTCAGTCGCCTGAAAGGCAGCCAGTAACGCCTCGCAACTGTGCATGTTGGCATTTTGTCCGCGGTAGGAATCCAATACCTGCAATGTGCTGTCTCGCTCATCCGCATAGGCCTTGCCGTCAGCGTCCCAGAACAACTCTTCCATCAAGTCCCAGACGTCGGCGATCGTTCCCGCTGCGTCCGTGATGCCGGCCTGCACGCAACTGGAGGCAGCCAGCATCACGAAAGCATGTCCATAGGCCATGGCTCGACCGTCAGTCACGTTGCCATCTTCGATGACCCAGGCATAGTGGCCTTGCGGTTGCCGGTGCAGCCTTTTCAGGTACTCGAATCCACTGGCTGCCCACTCGCGGTGATGTTCGGCGCCATGAAATCGGTAGGCACTGGCATAATTGAAGACAAACCGCGCTGAACTGACCAGATGGCGTAATTCAGAGTTGTAAACGGTGCCATCGTCGAGGAAACACTGATGGAATCCGCCGTCGGCGGCACGCACGCGCGGTTCGTAGAACTCAAGGATGGACTGAATATGCTGACGCAGGAAATTCGCTGAACTAAACTGGGGCAAGGTGGGTATGTTCATGGCTGCAGTATAAACAACAAGAGGACTGGATTGATGCCCCTGTCAATGAACCGCGATGTGTTTATCACCTGTGCGGTCACCGGTTCGGGCGCCACTGAGGATAAAAGTCCGCAGGTACCTCGCTCACCGGAACAGATAGCTGGCAGTGCCATTGCAGCTGCCAGGGCTGGCGCCGCCATCGTTCACTGCCATGTCCGTGACCCGGACACCGGGGCTCCACGTCGCGATATCGAACTCTATCGTGAGGTTACCCGACGAATCAGGGAAAGTGAAGTTGATGTGGTGCTGAACCTGACAGCCGGTATGGGTGGTGACCTGGTGTTCGGTGGTGTCGAGGCGCCGTTGCCACTCGCGGCGGGTACGGATATGGCAGGTGCAAGTGAACGACTGGCACACGTGGCGGCCTGTCTTCCTGAAATCTGTACGCTGGACTGCGGCACGATGAATTTTGCCGAGAGTGATTATGTCATGACGAACACTCCGGGCATGCTGCGCGCCATGGGCAGACTCATGACTGAACTGGGTGTGAAGCCGGAAATCGAGGCGTTTGATACGGGTCACCTGTGGTTCGCCAGGCAACTGGTCAGTGAAGGCGTTCTGCGGCCCGACGCTCTGGTGCAACTGTGCATGGGCGTTCCGTGGGGTGCACCGGATGACTTGAATACCTTCATGGCCATGGTCAATAATGTCCCTGGAGACTGGACCTGGTCCGCCTTCTCGCTCGGACGTAATGAAATGCCCTACGTGGCGGCATCGGTGCTTGCCGGTGGCAATGTCAGAGTCGGTCTGGAAGACAACCTGATGCTGCGCAAGGGACGCTTGGCCACCAATGCCGAGTTGGTCGAGCGTGCAGTGACGATCATCGAGGCCATGGGCGCAACGGTGATGGGACCAGCCGCGGTGCGCAGGAAGCTGAATCTGGTCAGGCGTGATCCGCAGTGAGCAAGGCAGGCACGCAGGATCCCACCCTGAAGTCCGATCACATTGCCTGCATTGGCGGAGGCGTCATCGGTGCCGGCTGGATTGCCAGGGCAATAGAAAACGGGCTCTCCGTGAAGCTCTACGATCCTGCGCCAGGTGCCAGAGATGCCATTCAGGCCGTACTGGAGAATGCCGAACGAGCCTACGCAAAGCTCACCATGGCCCAGCGTCCGAACAAGGGCAGAGTGCAATTCTGCACGTCGATCAAAGAGGCAGTCAGCCTGGCACGGTGGATCATCGAAAGCGTGCCGGAGAGACTGGATGTCAAGCAGTCGGTCTACGCGGAGATCGAACGGTTCGCACCCGCTGACAGCATTCTCGCCTCATCCACGTCCGGCATCATGCCCACCGATCTTCAGGCAGGAATGCAGCGCCCGGAGAGGCTTATCGTTGCGCATCCCTTCAACCCGGTTTACCTGTTGCCCGTGGTGGAAATCGTTGGTGGCCAGCGAACCGCTGCCGAGAGTATCGACAGGGCGCTGGAATTCTATACCTTTCTGGGAATGAAACCGATTCATATTCGGCGCGAAATCGAGGCGTTTGTAGCCGATCGTCTGCTGGAGGCCATCTGGCGCGAGTCCCTGTGGCTGATCAAGGATGGTATTACCACGACTGAAGAGCTGGATGATATCGTCAGGTTCGGGTTCGGCTTGCGCTATGCCCAGATGGGCGTCTTCGAAACCTATCGTATAGCTGGTGGTGAATCCGGCATGCGACATTTTCTCGCACAGTTCGGGCCGTGCCTGAAGTGGCCCTGGAGCCGGCTGATGGATGTCCCCGAGTTCGATGAGGATCTGGTCGAATTGATCTCTGAACAGTCAGATCGGCAATCAGGCCATATTGATATCCGGGAACTGGAACGTATTCGCGATGACAATCTCGTCGCCATACTGCAGGCTCTGAAAGCCAACAACTGGGGGGCGGGCCTGCTGCTTGCCGATTACGAGAAGAAACTGTTCGATGCAGGGGCCAGACAAAACGCAGCAAGCGGTGCAGAAGGCAACGAGCCCGATCTGTCTCGGCCCATCCGGACCATGGAGCGTCGTATTCCTCCCGACTGGACGGACTACAACAATCACATGAATGAAGCACGTTACCTGCAATGCTTTGGCGATGCTACTGATGCGTTCATGCGCCTGATCGGTTGTGATGCCGAGTACATGGCATCAGGTGGTTCGTATTTCACGGCGGAGACCCACATCAGGCATCTGGACGAGGTTGCAGTCAATGAGCCTGTGTATACGCTGACACAGGTATTGATGGGGGAGGGGAAGAAGATGCACCTGTTTCACCGCTTGCATCACGGTGATGGAAGATTGCTGGCAACTGGAGAACACATGTTGATTCATGTCTCCCTGAAAACCCGCGCCGCCTGTGAGCCCTCTCCGCTGATCTCCAGCAAGCTGGCCAGTATCGCCAAACTGCATTCCGCTCTACCTGCACCCGAAGGCACCGGGCGCGCCGTAGGCCAACCACGCGCATGAACTTCGAATTGACTCATGAGCAATCGCTGATCATCGACACTACCCGCGCCTTTGTAGAGCGAGAGCTCTACCCGCACGAGTCCGCTGTGGAGCGTACGGGTCAACTGGATATGGACCTGGTTCGCCATGTGCAGCGCAAGGCCATCGAGGCCGGCCTCTATGCGGCCAACATTCCGGCGGAACATGGAGGTGGGGGGCTGGACACGCTGACCTGGCTTCTCTACGAAAAGGAACTGGGTCGAAGTAACTATGCACTGCACTGGACCTGCGTGGCGCGGCCCTCCAATATCCTGTGTGCCGGTACGCCTGAACAACGCGAAAAGTACCTGGCACCGTGTGTGGCCGGTGAGACCTGGGACTGCCTGGCGATGTCCGAACCCGGGGCAGGCTCCGACCTTCGCGGCATGCAGGCCAGTGCGCGACGTGATGGGGACGACTGGATACTCAACGGCACCAAACACTTCATATCGCATGCTGACATTGCCGATTTCGCTATCTGCTTCATGGCTACCGGCGAGGAGGAAACACATCGTGGTCGAAAGAAGCTGATCACGGCGTTTTTCGTCGACAAGGGCACCTCAGGTTTCCACGTTCGTAACGGATATCGAAATGTCTCACATCGCGGCTACACCAATGCCATTCTCGAATTCGACGATTGTCGGATACCGGACCGCCAGCGGCTGGGCGACGTGCACAAGGGTTTTGACATGGCCAACAGCTGGCTCGGCGCCACACGTCTCCAGGTCGGTGCAACCTGTCTGGGCCGCGCAGAACGTGCATTCGGGCACGCCGTGGAATACGCTGCGCAGAGGAAACAGTTCGGCCAGAGTATTGGTAAATTCCAGGGAGTGTCATTCAAGCTGGCAGATATGGCAACCGAGATGAAGGCGGCTGAACTGATGATTCTGGAAGCTGGATGGAAATACGACAACGGCTCCGTGACTGATGCAGACATGGCCATGGCCAAGCTCAAGGCGACCGAAATGCTGGCGATGGTGGCCGATGAAGCGATCCAGGTTCATGGCGGCATGGGATTGATGGATGAGCTGCCGCTGGAGCGAATCTGGCGCGATGCGCGTATCGAGCGGATATGGGAAGGCACTTCGGAAATCCAGCGACACATCATATCGCGCAACCTGCTGCGCAAGTCCGGTGGATGAGTTGCTGTCACAGCGTTCCTCATATCGGACTCACACCAACGCGAAGGTAAGCCACAATGAGTACAGAAGAACCTGTCAGGACTTGTAGGAAAGGCTCGATACTGGAAGTCATTATCGACCGTCCAAAGGCTAATGCAATCGATCTTGCGACCAGTCGCATCATGGGTGAGGTATTTCTTGATTTTCGTGACGACCCGCAATTACGTGTTGCCATACTGACAGCCGCTGGCAGCAGGTTCTTCTGCCCGGGGTGGGATCTGAAGGCTGCCAATGAGGGCGATGCCGTCGATGGTGACTACGGCGTCGGCGGCTTCGGTGGCCTGCAGGAACTACCGCACCTGAACAAGCCGGTTATCGCTGCGGTGAATGGCATCTGTTGTGGTGGAGGGCTGGAACTCGCGCTCTCCTGTGACATTATCCTGGCGGCAACACATGCCAGCTTTGCACTGCCGGAAATCAGGTCAGGTACCGTGGCCGATGCGGCATCCATCAAATTGCCAAAACGGATTCCCTATCATGTTGCAATGGAAATGCTGCTCACCGGACGCTGGCTGGATGTGAATGAGGCGCATCGCTGGGGCCTGGTCAATCAGGTGCATGAAGCTGGCACACTCATGGACCAGGCCTGGAAACTGGCAGAACAGTTAGCGGCAGGGCCTCCACTGGTCTTTGCCGCCATCAAGGAGATCGTGCGTGATGCAGAAGACAGTAAATTCCAGGACGCGCTTAACCGGGTAACTCAGCGCCAGCTGAAAACGGTCGATACCCTGTATGGTTCGGAAGACGCTGCAGAAGGTGCCAGGGCGTTTGCCGAAAAACGTGATCCTGTCTGGAAAGGTTGCTGATCCATGTGCTGCGGCAATGGTTTCTGGAATTTCACCGTGAGCAACGGGCTGTCCTGCATTTTTTGGATCGGGCAGTGAGAGCTAACACGGTGGTACCACAGTAATGATGGAGGCGATAAAACGTGAACAAGCCGGTGAGTGAGCGCTCTACGATCAACAAGGCACTGCGCTTGAATCTTGACGACAGGAAATACGGCACCATCGCCGAGATCGGTGCAGGCCAGGAAGTTGCCAGGCAATTCTTCCTGGCGGGTGCTGCGGCGGGCACGATTGCCAAGACCATCTCGGCCTATGACATGCAGTTCTCCGATGCAATCTACGGCACTCAGGAGGGTGGACGCTATGTCAGCAAGGCTCGCGTGCAGGCCATGCTGGACAAGGAGTTTTCCCTGGTCGTGGCACGTGTTGGTACGTCCCGGTCACGAACGTCCCGTTACTTTTCCTATGCTGCCACGGTGTCTGCAAAGAGTTTCAACAAGGACAATGAGTGCCATGCCTGGTGTGGCATACGCATTCAAATGTACCCGGGTGCTGATCCAAGCGACATCATCCTGCACGTACGCATGCTGGAGAAAACTGCGGAGCTTCAGCAGGACACATTGGGCGTGCTGGGGGTCAATCTGATCTACGCGGCCTTCTATTATTTTGAGGAGCCGCGCAAGATCATCGATTCAATGACCGATGGACTGGACTCCGGTGCCGTCGAGATCGATTCCATCGAATTTTCCGGCCCGTACTTCGAAGACCTGGATAACCGTGCCAAGAATCTGCATCTGATACGCAGCTGGAAAACCCGGGCCATCATGTTCAAGGCCGATGGACAGATCGCCGTGCCGGCTGAAATGCTGTACAAGAAAAACGTGATGACGATTCGCGGATCTTTCAAACCGGTTACACGTCTGAACGTGGATATGATCGAACAGGGATTCGAGGCTTTCAGGACGCATGAAGGGGTCGAGGATGACAATTCGATCGTACTGGCTGAAATATCGATGAACGACTCCCGCGGCAAAGACCTGATGGTGCCCGAGGCGGATCTGCTTGCCCGTGTAGAACTGCTCAATGCACTGGGCTACAGCGTCATGGTGTCAGATTACACCCGATACTTTTCCCTGCGTGCCTATTTTCGACAGTTCACGGCGATGCAGATCGGTATCGTTCTGGGTATGATCAACATGAAAGAGATATTCGACGAGAAGAACTACGTAGGCGTCGAGGGCGGGATACTGGAGGGTTTCGGCAAACTGTTTCCCGACAATACTCACCTGTTCGTTTATCCGGAACTGAACGATCACGGGGAGCTTGCCGATTTTACCTCCATTACCGTGGATTCACATTTGCGTTACCTGTACCGGCATTTACTGGAAAACCGCTGCATATCCGGGATCGAGTGCAGTGATCCGGAGTTGTTGCATATCTATTCACGAGAGATCCTGGCCCAGTTGCCTGATGGTCGAGGACAATGGGAATCTGCAGTACCCGAAGCAACGGCCAGCCTCATCATGCAGAACAGCTTGTTCGGGTATCGTGCCTGAAGTATTCGGGGATCGCCTTCTCGAGGCAGCGTTATTGCCTCTGGTATTGCGCCGGTTAGCCTCTGGCAATCCTGCAATCAGGCATTGACGTCCACGACCACACGGCCCTTGATCTGGCCCTGCAGAATCTGCTTTCCCAGCAACGGTAAGTCAGACAGGGTGGCCGGTTGGATCATCTCTTCAAGAATATCCAGGGGCAATGATTCAGCGAGACGATTCCACGCCTTCAAGCGATTCTCATAAGGCTGCTGGACCGAATCAATACCCAGGAGATTGATCCCGCGCAGCAGAAACGGAATGACCGTGGCTGGCAGATTGGTGCCACCTGCCAGACCGACGGCAGCTATACTGGCTCCATAGTTCATCTGGCCCAGGACACGGGCCAGCATGGCGCCTCCCACGGCATCCACACATCCAGCCCATTGTTCGCTCTCGAGTGGCCGCTTGACGGTTTCATTCAACGTTTCCCGGGGCACGATGGTGCTCGCGCCAAGTTTTTCCAGATAGCTTGTGGTTTCGGGTCTTCCGGTGACCGCGGCCACCTCATAGCCCAGGTTGTGCAGGATTGCGCAAGCCACAGAACCCACCCCGCCTGCCGCGCCGGTGACCAGTACCGGTCCTGTGCCCGGTGTCAATCCATGATCTTCCAGGGCCATGATCGCCAGCATCGCGGTGAGCCCTGCAGTACCTACCGCCATGGCCTGGCGGCTCGTCAGGCCTGCCGGCAGAGGAACCAGCCAGTCCGCCATGACCGACGCTACCTGGGTATAACCGCCCCAGCGGGACTCCCCGACGCGCCAGCCGGTCAGGACGACCTTGTCACCGACCTGGTAGCGCGCATCATCGGACGACTTGACGGTACCCGCGAAGTCGATACCCGGCACATGCGGATACTGCCGAACCAGACCCCCACCCGGACCGATGCACAGGCCGTCCTTGTAGTTGATGGTCGAATAGTCGACGGCGACCAGCACATCACCTTCGGGCAGCTGTGATTCATCCAGTTGCTGAACGGCGGCGTGCGTCTCTCCCGCGTCATCGCGCGTCACTACCAATGCCTGAAAGCTCATGTTGGTCTCCATGGGGTGCTAGATTCTGCTGCAAAGGCATTACCGGACTCCAGCCAGTGTCGTGGCCACTCCGCAGCAGGTGCCAATCGGCTTGCATGTTAATGGAAAACCGCGTGTCCGTGGGCACTGGTAAACTTGCGGCATCCCGTCAACCTGTACACAGTGGTAGCGTCAAGCGATGTCTCACTCGCCAATAGTCAATCTTTCCGGGTATCGCTTCGTGCACCTGCACCAGCTTGCCGAGTTGCAGATATCCATGAAACAGGCGCTGGGTGAGATCGGCATGCTCGGCTCTGTCATGCTGGCCAGCGAAGGCATCAATGTAGCGCTGGCCGGAACCGCCGGACAGGTGAGGCGAACACGATCCTGGCTGGAGCAGGATACCCGGTTTGCCGGGCTGTGGCTGAAGGAAAGCTGGTCACCGGAGGTGCCGTTCAGGCGACTGCGAATCCGCGTGCGTGCGGAAATAATCGCCTTCGAGGGGCAGGATTCCGAGCGATTGCAGGCAGCGCGCCCCCCGGCACCCGCAATCCCACCACAGGTGCTGGATCAATGGTTGGCCGAGGGAAGAGACATGACCCTGCTCGATGCCAGAAATGACTACGAGATCGTGTCGGGGACGTTCCCTGGTGCAACTCATCTGGACATCAAGCACTTTCGTCACTTTAAGGCTGCCGTAGGCACGGCGGTGGATCGCGGTGAGCTGGATCCGGAGAAGCCGCTGGTGACCTACTGTACCGGTGGCATACGCTGCGAGAAAGCCGCGCCCTGGCTACTCGAGTTCGGGTTTCGGGAGGTGTATCAGCTTGAGGGTGGGTTGCTCAATTACCTGGCTACGCGCAGTCCCGGTTTCTGGCAGGGTGACTGTTTTGTGTTCGATGATCGAGTCGAACTGACACCCGATCTCAAACCCACTGGGGCAGGGTTGTGTGATCACTGTCAACTGGCTGTTCCCGCAGGGACGCATTGCCGCTGCCAGCTTGGCAGGCACTGAGGATCATCGCCTCAGTTGAACAATTCGTCATCGAGCAGGACAAGCGTGGGCAGGGCAGAATCCTGCGCACCGTGCAGATCCTCCACCAGCGATTCGATGGAGAGCGGTTTACGGTATTGCCAGTGGCAGGCCGATGCGATGGCCGAGAGCTCAGGTACCATCAGGTCGACGCCAACTGGCTGGATATCCGCCGAACGCATGCATTTCCGGATCTCCGCGTAGCCGCCATTCCGGTGCACGATCAGCAAGAGGCTGGTACCCGCATCTATCGCGGTTGACAGCTCGGCAAGACTGAATTGCAGTCCTCCATCGCCGATGATGGCTACCACTGGAGAGTCGGAATCTGCGATCACGGCACCGATGGCAGCTGGCAATGCATACCCCAGCGTACCGAATCCAGTGGCCGAATTGAAATAGCTGGAAGGCGTTTTACTGGCGAACGCTGAATTACCCGCGTAGATTATCTGGGTCGAGTCGCCGACGATACACACCCCCGGGAGGGTGTCGCGTATCGCCTCGAGAAGTCGCAGGTAGTGTGTATCGCGAGTTGCCAGGTTCTGTGATACCTGCTGCCGGCAATCCTCCACTCGTTGCATTCCACTTCTGCGATTGCTGCGTGGCAAATGGCGTAACAGTGCGTCAAGCAATGCTTGTGATCCTGCCTGCGCATCGCCTGCAAGTGGCAGCTCCGGAATTCGGGTACGCACCATTTGCTGCACGTCCACATCGATACGGATTAATCTGCCAGGCAGATGAAAACCACCGTCCTCATTGAAGTCGTAGTCGGTCGCGCCCAGTTCAGTACCTATTGCCAGCACCACATCGGCTTCCTGAAGCAGATGCCGAACGGCTGGCAGGCTGGCCGAAGCCCCCACGGCCAGCGGATGCCCGGCCGGCACTATTCCCCGGCCGTTGACCGTCATCACCGTTGGCGCGTCGATAAGCTCCGCAAGGCGGGTGACCAGTGAATGCGCGTGCCGGGCACCGCCCCCTGCCAGCAGGACAGGCAGCTCGGCACCAGCCAGCCATTGTGCAGCCAGTTGAATCGCCTCGCACCCGGGTACCGGGCAAGCAATACGTGTGACCGCACTCGGAGGTGATGCCTGGATATCCTGGTTCAGTACATTGATCGGAATTTCGATATGCACAGGTCGTGGACGTGCCGCATCGAATACGGCAAACGCACGTGCGACTACCTGGGTAATTTCCCGGGCATCATGCACGGTATGGCTGAATGCGCAGACACCGCTGACCAGCGAGCTCTGGTCCGGCAGTTCATGCAGCCAGCCATCGCCTGAACCCATGCGACCGTGAGAATTGACCGTGGAAACCACCAGCATGGGAACAGAGTCAGCGTACGCCTGTCCCATGGCCGTGATGCAGTTGGTCATGCCGGGTCCACTGATGATGAAGCAGACCCCCGGCTTGCCGGATCGTCGTGCGTAGCCGTCGGCCATGAAGCCTGCTGCCTGTTCATGACGGGGACTGACATGCCTGATGGGTACCGAATCCAGTGCTCGATACAGTTCCAGGGTATGAACGCCGGGTATGCCGAAGACACAGTCCACGCCATAACAGGCCAGCAATCGTGTCAGGTACTCTCCCGCCTTCATCCGGGTGTCCGATGCTGCAGTAAACTGCAAGCTTGCCCTGAAGCAGCGTTCAGGGCAAGCTGATCGCCTGACCTTCGTTTATGTCCCGCCGCTTACGCGCCTCCACGACATTACGACCCATGTTCTTGGCTGTGTACAGCCTGTCGTCCCCACGCTTGGCCCATTTCTCCCAGTGCTCACCCTGGCGGTATGTGGACACCCCGATACTGACGGTCACTCTAGCGGCAACGGGGAAAACCGAATCAGCGATGCGACGGCGAATTCTGTTCGCAATGTCAGTAGCTTCCAGGTGATCGGTGTTATCCAGCAACACCGTGAATTCCTCACCCCCCATACGAAACGTGACGTCGTCACGACGCAGGAGTTCACGCAGTATGCTTCCCACCCTGCGCAATACCTGATCCCCTGCTGCATGGCCATACCGGTCATTGAGCTGCTTGAAATGGTCGATATCGATGGCGAGAAGACTCACTGGCTCACGCGTATCTGCGTGAATGGTGACAGCCTGCTCCATACGATCATTGAAGGTGAAGCGGTTGAGCAGTCCGGTCAATGGATCAAGCACCAGTTGCTTCTGCAGCAGTTTGCGCTGTTCGTCGATCACGCTGACCATGATTGCGCAGAACAGGCTCAGTGCACAAAGTGTTGCGCTGACACGTATTGCATAGACGGCATCGAGCGTCAGCCAGGCCATGGGCAGAGCAATACTCAGAATGATCAGGTTTCCAATCCATGCCTTACGTTCGGACAGCAGGCAGTAACAGGCAACCAGGGACGGGTAACACCAGAGACTGCCAATGAATCCGTCAGACTGGAACACTCCGATCATGAACACCATCCCGGCCGGAATCAAGCCGAAGAGCGTCAGGTTCTGGTGACACCGTCCCTGTGCGACCATCCAGGCATTGGCAGCGAGAATGAACACGATGCCCAATGAACCAATGCCGATGAACACATCGCCGAACAGGATATCGATGATGGCAACCGGAAATAGCAGGATTACCGCAGCCGTGGCAACCCCGAAGGTGGCCTTGGCCCTGAAATCTGCTCGCGGGTCCCACCCGATTTTCCTGATTGCCTGCGTAATCATTCCATCCTCTTCAGCCTGACAAGGTAGGTTCCGGAATCCGATTCTGCGCACGGTGATCATATTGATCCGATAGCCTGACAAGCAACCTGCAATCCATAAGCCATGTCACGACAATAATATGTGCAGTCGGTAACTTCCGGGGTCAAAAACCCGTCATCGGGCGCTCCGGCAATACTTTCGGTGAGTCCACTGTCACGTAGAATGATACCTTTCAACGCATCGATTATCGAGTCAGGAGCCAGATCGTTTTGTCAACCGCCCGCACGGGGCATCCCGTCCAGACCTGTTCGCTGAGGAAAATCTGCCGTTACCTACCTTTAGCATCCACCGAATCAGGAGACAGACAGCTTGAATACAGAACAATCTCCACGCCTGGTATCCAGACAATCGGCAAGCGATACGATAAAGGGCGCGGCGTTTCGCCAGCGTAACTCACATTTGTTGACCGCCTCGGCGCAAACCTGCCTGGAGTCCGCCAGCGTCAGTCTCGAACAGACACTAGCCTCGCTTCAACCCCGTGATCAGCAGTTGTTCCGCCTGCGACTGGCACGGTGGTTCCAGAATCTGTATGACGGCTTGTGGCCGGTGTATGGTCAACGGGCAGATTTCAATGCGTTCATCGGGCGTCTGGTCCAGTTGATGGCCACCTACTACGTCAAGCGTCCTGATGAGTTGAAGACGCTGGATCTGGAGCGAGACCTGGAGCCGGACTGGTTTCAGCACGAGAGCATGCTTGGTTATGTGTTCTATGTCGAGCAGTTTGCCGGTCGGCTGGACAAGGTGCAGGATCATCTGGACTATCTGCAGGAAATGGGCGTCAATTATCTTCACCTGATGAAAGTCATGCAGAGTCGCGATGGTGAAAACGATGGCGGCTACGCGGTTACCGACTACAGGCAAGTGGATTCGGCGCTGGGTACGAACGCCGAACTGCAGACGCTGTGTTCTGATCTACGCGAGCGAGGAGTATCGGTCTGTATCGATCTGGTCCTGAATCACTGTGCGCGGGAACACCCCTGGGCGCTGGCCGCACAGGCCGGAGACGAGCACTATCAGCAGTACTTCTACCTGTTCGAAGACCGGACTTTACCCGATGCCTACGAGCGCACTCTGCCTGAGGTTTTTCCGGAATTCGCGCCCGGCAATTTCACCTATGATGAGAACTGCAGGCGCTGGGTCTGGACGACCTTCAATCACTTCCAGTGGGATCTCAACTGGTCCAATCCGGAGATTTTTCTTGAGATCGTCGAGATCATGCTCGATCTTGCCAACCTGGGTATCGAGGTATTCAGGCTCGATGCCGTGGCCTTCATGTGGAAGCGGCTGGGTACCGATTCGCAGAATCAGGAAGAGGTGTTCGATCTGATGCAGGCGCTGCGCACCTGTTCGCGAATCGCCACGCCAGCGGTAGCGCACAAGGCTGAGGCAATTGTCGCCCCGGACGACCTGATACGGTATTTTGGTGTTGGTCGTCATCATGGCAAGGTGTCAAACATTGCCTACCACAACTCGTTGATGGTGCAGTTCTGGAGTTCGCTGGCCAGCCGCGATACGCGTCTGATGACCAGGGCTCTGAGCGAGTTCCCCAGAACGCCGAATTCGATAGCCTGGGGGACCTATATACGCTGTCACGATGACATAGGCTGGGCGGTGGCAGATGATGATGCTGACTCGGTAGGTCTCAACGGGCCGGCCCACCGGCAGTTTCTGTCAAGTTTTTATGCAGGGGAATTCACTGGCAGTTTTGCGCGCGGAGGTATTTTTCAGTTCAATGAGGCCACGGGCGATCGCAGGATAAACGGTACACTGGCGAGTCTTGCCGGCCTGGAGCAGGCCATCGAATGGGGCAACACGGAACTGATAGATCTGGCCATCGAACGCATTCTCCTGGCTCATGCACTGATTTGCGGTTTCGGGGGGCTGCCATTGATCTATATGGGCGACGAGCTGGGGTTATTGAACGATCGTGCCTACGACCGGGTGGCGGATCACGCGAATGACAGTCGCTGGATGCACCGCCCGCCGATGGATTGGGATCGAGTGGCAAATCGGCACGATGCGACCACCATAGAAGGTCGATTGTATGGTGGGTTCATGCGCATCGTACAGACGCGCAGGAAAACCGCACAACTGAATGCCCGGTACGACACGGATATCCTGAACACGGGACATCCGCATCTCTTTACCATTGCCAATCGGCATCCACTGGGAACGCTGGCCTGCGTTTACAATTTCAGCGAGCATACGCAGTGGCTCAATGTCCAACCCCTCTACGACAGTGGTGTCGTCGAGCTGTTCGACAGATTGACCGCGCAGGAAATCAATGTCACCGATGATGCCATCGAGCTGCCACCTTATGCCCGTCTATGGCTGTCGTGACACCGGGTAATTTTACGCCCCAACAGGGCAGGAACTGCAGATCATGAAAAAGCAGGCGATTCTCATCACCGTAGCCGGTACCGACAGGCCTGGAATGGTCAGTGCACTTGCCGGTGTCGTTTCGGCTCACGGTGGCAATTGGCTTGAGAGCAGGATGGCAAACCTGTCGGGGCAGTTCGCCGGAATCCTGCGGGTAGAGGTGGATGAGACCCGCCAGCCAGCCTTGCTAGAGGCACTGCAGGCAATGGAATCCTCCTCATATCATGTCACTCTGCTGCCTGTGGACGAGAGTGACGGGGTACCTGCAGGGCATGATGTCGAGCTCACTCTGCTGGGGCAGGATCACCCCGGGATCGTGCGCGACATCACCCGGCTCCTGGCACAAAGCGGTGTCAGTGTCCAGGCTTTCGACTCCCACCTGGAGGATGCATCCATGGCGGGGGGTGTTTTGTTCCACGCGCATGCACTGCTGCGAGTGCCTGAGCACATGAGTACTGAAGAATTACACGGGCAGCTACACGGATTATCAGACAGCCTGATGGTGGACATCCAGCTCGCCGATCGCGAACAGGCCGGATGAGACGCCACTCACGCAGCTTATCCGGACTTTTCGTGAAAAACGCCGGATCTTGTCAACAAGGATGCTGATCAATTCCTGCCAGTCTTCTCCGGCAACAGGCCGCGTGGGCTGAACCTGAGAGTCAGCAACAGGATGACGCCCATCGTCATCAGTCGCATATGTTGGGCTGAGTCCACCAGGTGCTCACGCAGCGCATTGTCGCTGCCCATGTGGGAGGTTGCAACGTCCATCAACCAGATGCCCATGGGTTCGGATTGTATCCAGAAGAACCAGATGACGAAGCCGCCCAGCACCGCACCCCAGTTGTTTCCGGAGCCCCCCACGATGACCATGACCCAGATAAGAAATGTGAAGCGCAAGGGTTGATAGCTTGATGGTGTCAACTGGCCATCCAGCGTGGTCAGCATGGCTCCGGCAATGCCTACCACGGCGGATCCGAGAACGAACACCTGGAGGTGACGGGCGGTGACATGCTTGCCCATGGCATTGGCCGATACTTCATTGTCCCTGATGGCCCGCATCATTCGACCCCAGGGCGAGCGCAGCGCTTTTTCCGACAGGTACAGGACGATGAGCAGCACGGTGGCAAACAGGCCTGCGTAACAGAGCTTGACGAAGATGCTGGAGAAAGTGACGGGGTCTGTGTGCAGGCGGTTGGACAGTTGAATGAACCAATCGCTTTGCTGCAGGTCGATTTCATAGGGAACAGGTCGGGGCAGCCCCACGACGTTTCTGACCCCCCGAGTCATCCAGTCCTCATTCTTGAGCATCGCGACGATGATCTCGGAGATGCCGAGTGTCGCTATTGCCAGATAGTCTGCACGTAGTCCCAGCGTGATCTTGCCGACCACCCACGCCGCCGCTCCCGCCAGCACGCCGCCCACCGGCCAGGCTATGAGAATGGGCAGGCCCAAGCCTCCCAGGAAACCGGTCGATGACGGATTGACCTTTTCGATGGCATCCGCAGCGGGATCGAACAGACTGCGCATGATGGCGTAACCGCTGATACTGATGAGCACGACGACCAGCATTCTGAAAGATCGGCCTTGCATCCTCCGATAGCTGAACACGGCGGCCAACACCGTCAGAATCAGGGCCAGTGTACCCAGAAGCACACCTGTGCCACCTGCGGACCAGGCTTCGTAAACCGGTGGTACCGATACCAAAGTGGCGGCCAGTCCGCCCAGCGCGGCGAAGCCCATGATACCGACGTTGAACAGTCCGGCATAGCCCCACTGGATGTTGACACCCAGTGCCATGACAGCGGAAATCAGACAAAGATTGAGGATGGACAGGGACAGGTTCCAGCTCTGGAACTCGCCGACCAGTACCAGAAGTCCTGCCATGATCAGGAAATAGATGACATTGCGCATCGAGCTCATGTTCCTGTCCCCCTGAATATGCCATTCGGCCGGACCAGCAGCACCAGCAGCAGTATCACGAAACTGACGGCAAACTTGTAGTCGGTGGACAGGAGCTGCACGAGACCATCAGGCGTCCAGTCGTTCGGGCCGATGTAGCCGATGAAACGCTTGTAGGCGTAGGTAACCATGATCTCTGAGAATGCGATGACGAATCCACCGGCAATGGCACCCAGCGGATTACCGAGCCCACCGACGATGGCTGCTGCAAATATCGGTAGCAGTAACTGAAAATAGGTGAAGGGCTTGAATGACTTGTCCAGTCCGTACAGGGTGCCGGCGATGGTGGCCAGTGCTGCGGCAATGATCCAGGTAATGGCCACAACCCGGTCCGGATTGATACCCGAGAGCAGCGCGAGATCCTCGTTGTCTGAATAAGCGCGCATGGACTTGCCTGCTCGTGTACGGTTCAAAAACCAGAAAAGCAGAAATATCACCACTATCATGGTGATGACAGTGATGCCCTGGGTCAGCTTGATGGACACCCCTTCAGAGAGCCCTGTCAACTTCTTGAAATCACCTGCTTTGATGATGAAGCGTTCACCGTCGGAAAAATTCTGGTCATCCGGCCCGATGATGAACCGTACGAGGCCGTTTGTTATGAACATGATGCCAACCGAGGCGATCAGATAGATAACCGGATCTGCTCGCTGAGTTCGAAAGAAGCGATAGACCAGACGGTCACTCACCAGTACGAAGATTGCGCAGAAGGCAATACCAAAAGGAAGCGCCAGTAATGCCGTGGGCAGGGGGCCAAGGTGCAAACCCATGGACTGGAACCACCAGGTAAACAAAATGGTAACCATGGTGCCGAATGCCATGGTATCGCCGTGCGCAAAATTGGAGAATCGCAGGATTCCGAATATCAGGGTGACGCCCAGTGCTCCGAGCGCAAGCTGACTGCCATAGGCGAGGGCTGGTACCAGAACGTAATTCGACAACAGGGCCAGGGCGTTGAGCAAGTCCATGATCAGCCTCCCAGAAAGCTCTTGCGGACTTCCGGATCGTTCATCAGTACCTGGCCGGTATCGGTATAGCGGTTTCGCCCCTGTACCAGTACATAGCCTTTATCAGCGATATTCAGAGCCTGTCTGGCATTCTGTTCCACCATCAGGATAGACAGCCCGGTTCGTGCCACGTCGATGATCAGGTCGAACAGTTCATCCATGACGATCGGCGAGACTCCGGCAGTCGGTTCGTCGAGCATGAGTAAACTGGGCTTTGTCATCAGCGCACGTCCGACAGCCACCTGCTGGCGTTGGCCGCCAGAGAGTTCACCTGCATTCTGCTGGCGTTTTTCACGCAGGATAGGAAACAGTGCGTAAACCTGCTCCATGGTGGATTGGATATCATCGCGACGAAGGAAAGCGCCCATCTCCAGATTCTCCTCCACGGACATGGATGGAAAAACATTGTTGGTCTGGGGAACAAAGGCCATACCTCTGGCCACGCGATTCTGGGGGCTGAGGCGCGTGATGTCCTGGCCGTCCAGTACGACGCGTCCGGAACGAAGATTCAACATACCGAACACTGCCTTCATGGCGGTGGATTTACCGGCGCCATTGGGTCCGACTATGACAGCGATTTCACCTCGTTCCACAGAGACGGTACAGTCGTGCAGTATATCGACACTGCCGTAGCCACCAGTCATACCCTGTGCCATCAGAAAACTCATGACGCCACCTTGTTTTTCAGCCCGGTGCCCAGGTAGGCTTCTATGACTTGTTCGTTGGCCTTTATCTCGGCCAGAGTACCCCGGGCCAGTACTGAACCTTCTGCCATGACGATAACCGGATCGCAGAGCTTGTCGATGAAGTCCATGTCATGCTCAATCACACAGAACGTATACCCGCGCTCCTGGTTCAGCCGGATGATGGCATCGCCGATGGTGTTGAGCAGGGTGCGGTTCACACCGGCACCTACTTCGTCCAGGAAAACCACCTTGGCATCCACCATCATCGTGCGACCCAGCTCCAGTAGTTTCTTCTGACCACCGGACAGGTTCCCTGCAAGTTCATCGGCCACGTGCGTAATTTCGAGAAAATCGATGACCTCATCAGCCTTCGATGCCACCCGTTTTTCCTGTTCTCGAACCCTGCCTGAGTGAAACCAGACATCCCAGAGCGTTTCGCCAGCCTGTGCCGCTGGCACCATCATGAGGTTTTCACGAACGGTGAGTGTTGAAAATTCATGGGCAATCTGGAAGGTACGCAGCATTCCCTTGTGGAAAAGTTCGTGCGGCGGCAGACCGGTGATGTCCTCACCATCGAGCAGTACGGTGCCGGAATTCGGCTGGTACACCCCGGCAATGACATTGAACAGGGTGGTCTTGCCGGCACCGTTCGGACCAATCAATCCTGTAATGGAGCCTTTGCCAATCTCCAGGGATGCGTTGTTGACGGCCGTAAAGCCGCCGAATCGCTTTGTCAGCTTGTCTACTTTGATCATGAGTTCGCCAGTTGGTGCCGGAGTCACGGTCCCGTGTGATCAATGGCGGTTAATGCCGTACAGGAAAACAAGTAAGGGCAGCCAACGAATTGGCCGCCCCGGTCGCGTGTATCCCTGTTGCACGACAGGCGGGTTTTACACCGGGATATCCGGAATCGCCTGGTTGACGGATTCGCCTGGATTAACGATAACCGACAGTCGTGAGCTGCTCGTCCGCTATTTCGATTTCACGGTAATTGCCGGCACTCTCTCCGCTACCGATCAACTCGACATTGGAGGCGCCCACGAAATCGATATCGCCACCTTCAGCAAGGATTTCCAATGCTTTGCCCAGCTCACCTGGGAATATTTTCTCGCCAGGTGCATTCGCAACTTCCATGAAGCTGTCCTTGTATTTCTGTGGATCGCTGGATTTTGCGTGCTGCATGGCAAGCAGGATGAGCGACGCCGCGTCATAACTCTCGGCTGCATAAGGAGATGTGGGATCAAAGCCCTCGCTCATTTCGGTGAACATGCCTGCGCCTTCACTGTCAGTGCCGGGAGCCTGGCCGAACGAGCCATTCAGATCTGCCCCAATCGCCTCGGGCAACGAGGTACCGACCATACCATCTGGCAGCACGAACGTCTCAAATGCACCCGTATCCAGCGAACTCTGGATCATGCCCTTGCCGCCCTGGTCTATATAGCCTGCGACAACGAGTATCTCACCACCGGCAGCTGCCAGCGCGCCGACTTCGGCCGAGTAGTCCGCCTTGCCATCCTCATGCGATGTGTTGATGGTGACCTTGCCTCCGGCAGCTTCAAATGCCGACTGGAATGAATCAGCCAGACCCTTTCCGTAATCGTTGTTGGTATAGGTAATGGCCACTTCCTTGAAGCCGCGGTCCATGATGATATCGCTCATGACCACACCCTGGCGTGCATCCGAAGGTGCGGTACGAAAGAACAGGCCATTGTCTTCAATCGTTGACAGTGCCGGTGACGTGGCAGATGGAGACACCATGACCATGCCGTTGGGAACGGCTACGTTGGTCAGCGCAGCCGTCGTGACCCCCGAGCAATCCCCACCGACGACACCTGAGACTTTTTCTACCGTGATCAGGCGTTCGATGGCGGCAGTCGCTGCTGCAGCATCAACGCAGGTCGTGTCTGCGCGAACCGGTGTGACCGTGGTCCCATCGAGCAGCTTGCCCGATTCACTGATTTCCTTGATTGCCAACTCGGCGGCCGGTGCCATGTTGGCTATCAGTGATTCCAGAGGTCCGGTGAATCCAAGGAAAACACCCAGTTTGATTTCTTCGGCAGAAACAGTACTGGCAGCACTTGCCAGGCTAGCGGCCACTGCAGCACTTACGAGCAGCTTTTTCATTGAAGTTGTCTCCATCATAGTCGACTGTCGGGAGCTTGATGATCCCGTCCAAGAGTACAGGGTGATCACCTGTTGATTTGTCCTGCATTTGCTGAGATTCCGCTTGCCACACTCGTGCGTTCTGTTACGCATGATCACGAATGTCTTTCCACGGCTGAACTAGTATACCTGCAGGTATTACCTCGGGGGGCATTGCACAGCAGCGTTTCGAGAGTCTTTACGCGCTTTCGCCCCGGCTTAAACGAGATCCAATACTCACTCTACTGTCTGAATGAAACAGCACGTGACGCGCTGGCTGATACAGATGTCGCTCAGCCGCCGGTCATGCCGGTCGATCAGCCGGGTTGACCGTCAGTCATCGAAATAGTCTTCATGCTCTTTCTGTATCCGCTCAATCGTGTCGTCCAGACGTGCCAGGTGCTGGATGATGGCATTGCTCATGCCTGTGATGTCCCGGTTCTGCAGGTAGGTGTAAATTCGCAGGTGATCGTCATAGACCTGTTGCGCACCGGCTACATCAGACAGGGAAAACAGGCAAAGGCGGTCAACCTTGGCCTTGCACTGAACGATGATGTCTATGGCAAATTTGCAGTCGGCAGCACGGCACAGCAACGCATGAAACGCCCAGTCGATCCGGTTGAAATCAGAATAATTCTCACTGTCGAGGCTTTCAACCTGACTGTTCAAATTGTCCTCGAACTCTTGATCCAGTTCACCACCATAGCGCGCACAGGCCCTCCGTGCTATTTCCAGCTCCACGGAGGAGCGGACGAACCTGGCCTGCTCTATGCCTGATCGGGATATTCGCCGAACGATCGTGGCTTTTTGCGGCTGTATCTCGACAAGCTCCAGATTGTCCAGCCTGATCAGTGCTTCGCGGACCGGTTGGCGGGAGACATTGTACTGACGGGCCACCTCCGCCTCGGACAATTTGGTGCCGGGAAGCAAACGAAGTTTCTCTATATCTGTACGCAGCTGATCGAACAGCTCATCAGCGGTGGTTCGTCGCACGTTGCTGAGATCCAGGCCAGGGCTCGTCATCTCGAATTCCGATCATGTTTGGCGCATGCAGCGCGTCGTTGAACGATAATGGGTGCCAATTCTCAAAACCTTTCACTACACTACACTACACTACCATACCAGAATTACCATACTAGTATGTAAACTGTCCATATCCCGTGGGACGCGGCTTGATCGTCGACGAAAGTTCAATCGTCCTCACGGATCATCAGGCAGACATCAGCCGCCACAGAGTGATGGCAAGACTGTCGGCAAGCGCCGTGGTATTCAACTTGCCCGGATACCGTTCATCCGAGAGATCATGCACGGTATAACCCAGTTGGGTCGTACCTGAACACATGGGTTGCAGCACCAGTGGCCCCGGGAACTCCGAATGCAGGTAGTTGTCCGGCAGTACTTCCGTACTCGGGAAAGATGTCTGCAGGTCGTGATCGACACAGTCTTCAGGCCACCGGGCCAGCAGCCTGGTCGACTTGTCAGGACATTCGCCCGCGGTTTCATAGAGGCAGAGAAATGATGCCTTGACGGGGAATTGTTCATTGATCACTTTCAGCAGCGCCAATAGGTCTGCAATGGAATTGACCTGTGCAAGCCTTGCGCGAAATTGCAGTATGCCCTGTACATAGCGGGCATCCTCCACGCTGAGCGCATTCTCCACTTTCCAGGTTGTCTGGTGAATCTGTCCGAGGATGGAGGCTGTGAGGGCCAGGGCGTCTGGAGATTGTCCCTCGCTGCTACATCGCTGTAGATTCGTCGTTATCTGCTGGTGAAGATGACGCCACCAGTACACGTCATCAGGTCGGTCATGCAGTCGCCGCAGGGCGGACTCCAGCCTGGAGCCGCTATAGCGTGTGCCGTTGACCAGCATGGAGACGATATCGTCGACGACCTCCCTGGCTTTCAAACCCCGGGGAGTTTTCAGCACCTGCAGGTTCTTCAATACGGTTGCCCGGAAGTTTGCAGCATCAAAAGCGCTGATATGTTCAGTTTCCAGGGTGGAGGGCAGAAACTGTTTTTCGGTCGATGCACGAATCACGATCTTTGCAGGAACCGTTACCACCCGCCTGCTGGGGACGTCGACGTCGGTCGCCTCAATCTGCATCAGCAGGGTCTCGACAACCTGCCTTGCCATGGTTTCCTGAGAATAGTGTACGGTAGTGAGCGAGGGAATCGACCGATCAGCAGCAGCACTGTCATCAAATCCTGACACGATCACTTGCTGCGGAATCTGCAAGCCGTGTTTCAGCAGCGCATGTATTGCGCTTTGTGCCATGTCATCATTGGCGGCAACGACAGCGTCGATATCGTGCGTACTCTCCAGCAGAGCATCCATTGCATCAAACGCATCCACCGGTTGATAGTTTCCATTCAGCAAAAGCGACTCATCGACCGGAATGCCACGAGAAGTGAGTATGTCCCGGAATGCGCGCTCCCTGTCGGAGGAACTGGGTGAGTCCGGATAGCCACGTAAAAAGACGAATCGCCTGCGTTGCGGATCACTGGTCATGTGCTCCATCATGCTCACCATGGAGGAGTAGTTATCCAGCTGCACGCAGGCCACTTCGTCCGGCCCCGGCCCATAGCAGACCACGGGTCTGTGAGTATAATGCCTGACGAAACACGCCAGCGAGTCGATGGTGGCGTGGCTACCGATGGAGTCCGTGAAGACGATGTAGCCGTCGACCGGATACTCACGTGTCAGGGTATAGATGGCATTGCGTGCTACCGGCACATTGTCATCCCAGTCAGCGGTTGGCTTCAGAGGGCCTCCGCATACATACAGCAGGCCGAATCCGGCTTTGCCAAGGCACTGATTCACGCAGGCCACTATCGGCCTCTGGAAGGCCGATAACTCATCCCCTATCATGGCAATGATCGGTCTGGCTTTTACTTGCCGGTTCATCTTGAACCTCCTTTCAATGGTTCACTGTCGCGTGCAGCACCTTGTGTATTGCGTCGAGCAGAGCATTGCCTGTAAATGGCTTTTGCAGATGAGGGTATTGACGACGGAGTGTTCCCGCACGACTGGTACCGCCCGTGATGAACAGGACGGGAATTGAGTTTCCGGATCCCTGAATCCTGTCATATGTCTGGTACCCGCTCAGTCTCGGCATGATTACATCGAACAGGCATAAATCAATGACTCCGTAGTATGTACCGACGATATTGATGGCATGTTGGCCATCATTGGCAATCAGTACCTGGTAGCCGGCATTGTTCAGCAGCGTACAGGCCAGATCCCTGATTGCTGCTTCATCCTCGACCAGTAGTATCGTTTCACCCTTGCCACGCAGCGTCGGCTCAATTTCATCCGTACGCTCGTCTACCGTTCCCGATGCTGCAGGGAAGTCAATGTGTACGTGGGTATGGTCACCCGGTTTGCTGTCAATCCGAATACTGGCCCCGTGCTCTTGCACGATACCGTAGACGGTGGCCAGTCCCAGTCCTGTACCCTGGCCGACGGGTTTCGTCGTATAGAACGGTTCGAACGATCTTCGGAGCGTTTCCTTGTCCATGCCACTGCCGGTATCGGCAATGCTAATCCTTACTCCACCTCCACTGGTGGAACCGTTATTCGTCGCTTTCTTCCGAACCGCATCAATACGCCTGGTCAGGATCGATATGGTGCCACCGCCGGGCATGGCATCCCGGGCATTGACCACGAGATTGAACAGGACTTGCTCTATCATGCGACTATCCGCGTAGATCGGCCCTGCATTGAAATCCAGGTCGTGCATCAGCCTGATGTGCGGTCCCAGCAACCTGGCAATCATCGGGCTGGTCTTCATGATGATCTCGTTGAGGTCGAGGACAGTGAATTCGGTTTTTTGCCCTCGACTGAATGTCAGCAGTTGATTGACCAATGCACCTGCGGCATCGGCAGCCTGTTCGATACGGTCCAGAGCGACAGTGGGTCGATTGTCCTGATTTCTGGCCAGTTCGACATAGCCCAGTATGATCTGCAGGTGATTGTTGAAATCATGAGCAATGCCCGAGGAGAGCTGACCCAGCGCTTTAAGTCTTTCAAGGTTCTGGAGACTGTGCTCCTGCCTTTTTTCACTGACTTGACGCACACGCAGCAAGGCGTAAGCAAAGAAAGGTATGGCCCATAAAGCCAGGTTGCCTCGCAGGGGGTTTATGACGGTGGCAGGTGCCCATTCGCCTGCCCACCAGGAAAGCGCAAGCAGTGAATCCAGCCACAGCATGACAAGACCCGCGATGACAGGTTTTCTGATTCGTCTGGAGCTGCGTGCCAGCATGACAATGGCGAAAGAGATGATCAGTATGCCTGACAGGTGCATCACCCAGCCCGCGGGCAGCTCCCCGAAGCGCACAGACATGAGATCGGCCGAGTAGGTCGTGGAAGTCAGCATCTGGAAAAGAGACGCTATCAGCCAGAGTCCGGTGGCCATGGCCAGATAGCTGGAGGCAAGTTGAAGATTGGGTAGCAGGAGACGCAGAAATACTGCAGCCATCAGTATTCTGCTGCCAATGATCAAAGCATCTTTCGTCATCAGCCAGGCTGGCATCGTCAGGCTCACGACCTCGCTGCCGTGCAGTGTCATTGCGACGACAGTCAGCTGGCCCAGTTCAACCAGGAAGCTGAACGACACAGCCCAGAGCAACAGGGCATCACCGGGCTGCCTGCTGCGACACTGATTCACTACCACGTAGACACAAAACGCTCCCCACATGAGCGCGCCCAGCAGATGCGGTGTCAGGGAATTCAGCGCATCTCCCCGCCCACCGCCAATCAGGCCAAGTACATCAAACAGGAAATTCCGCGGTTCTGTCATCAATAGCGGTTTCTAAAGACTGCACCCGAGTTGATGCAGATCAATTGCAGAGAGATGAAAAAATTTGTCGACCGGACTAAACTTTTACGTAGACCGCGCTTGAAAGGATTGCAGATTGTGAAACTTGACTTCCAGCAATGCCTCGTTCCTCAGCCAGATGTCGCAGTGAGCGTAGTGCCGGTCGTCGCTGTCATCCCTGTTACCTGAGGCTCACCGGGTGACTCCCAAGACCGATGAACATCAACCGGCTGACAGGTCGCCATCAATGTCGTGGTATCCACACCAGGGAAACATCGTCGATGGAGATGTCAGTCTTTTCAAGTCCAATGTTCATTGGCGTTATGTCGCCGGCTTTATCTGACCATTCCGACTGGATTGCGAACAGATCCTCACTCAGTGCATCCTCGAGCTCGTCGCGATCCTCCAGGAGTTCGTTGTAGCGATTCTCCGCAGTTTTCAGGCGTTCCTCGGCGCGGGCCACCATGCGACCCTTGCTCTGGCTTCGCCGTATACCGCCGGTGATGATGGAGCGTGTGCTGCGCCGCCCACCCAGCAGGCTGCCCAGGATGCCACCTGCGATGTCCAATACCTGGCTACTTCGCTGGTCCTGCTTGCGACTTGCCGCATCGAATTGCAATTCACGTAACTTGTCTTCGGATTTCTGTATTGCGTCATTCAGGCGATCTGTTTTACTGGCCAGAACTTCTCGCAGTCGGTTGGCATCGGCATCTGTTTTTTCGTCAGCGATTGTCTGGCATCGCAATTCAAACTCGGATCGACTCTCACCTATACGTGAAAACGCATCCAGCGAGGCGTTGTGGAACAGCGTCAGTTCCTGATTGCGGTAGAGATGATCCTTGATTGCGCGCTGTGCCGATCTGAAATAGGTCTTGTTCTGAATCTTTGCGTCCGGGAGCAGGTAGATCGCATTTGCCGGTGCATCGCGCCGCAGGTCACGGTCGTCATAATCTACCGTGATGGAATCGTCACCATCGATGCGTGCTTCAAGAGGCGTAATAATAGCCTCCCACTCGCTCTCGTGGCGAAGCTTCGACCTGGTGTCGTCGAAGAGCATGTGCACACGTACGGCAATGCCGGCCTGCAAACGCCTGCCATCCGCAGAGGCGCCCAGCAACTCTGCATAGGGTACTGACGGATCAAGATACCGGACGTTCACATTGTCGGCTATACGCGGCATTATCGTGCTTTCATTGTCCGCAAGTACTGCCGACGAATCGGCGGGGCTGCTTGCAGAAGCTGACGCCGCATCCCCCCTGGCGGCGATTTGTCGCCTTTGCTCATCGCTGGTCAGTTGACTGATCTGGTCCCGGGTCAGCGGTCCGGCCAGGTAGGACATGGCCCACCGGGTACTGAAGGTGGTCGCTTGAACAAAACGGGTGGAGTGAAGAACAAATTGCCGCTTGTCCAGCCTGGATATCCGATCGCCGATGGCATTGACATCCACCGAACCATCCGATGAACCCATACCATCGAGTAGCCGTTGTTTGTCCCGGTCGGTTTGCAGGCGCCCGATCATCCAGGTGCCGGCATTGGAAATTGCCTTGTAGTCGATGTCCACCGGATTCTGTGTGGATAACACAAGCCCGACACCGAACGCACGTGCCTGCTTGAGTATGGTCAGTATGGGTTTCTTGGACGGCGGCGCACCCACGGGAGGAACGAAACCGAATACCTCGTCCATGTAGATGAGAGCTCGCAGATCGCCGGTACCGGGTTGGGCACGCATCCAGGTCACCATTTTCGACAGCAGCAATGTCACCACGAACTGGCGCTCTGCCTCGGACAGATGGGACAGGCATACGATGGCCGCCTGTGCCTTGCCACTGGTTGGATGCAGCAGCTGCTGAATATCCAGCTCCGGTCCCTCGCACCAGCTGGCGAACGCGGGTGATGCCGCCAGGCCGTTGAGTTTCATCGCAAGTTTGACCCTGTCCGCTGGCGGAAAGAAGGTATCCAGATCGATGACCCCGAGCTTGCGCATGGGCGGCTGCTGTACCAGACCTATCAGCATGCCCAGGTCAAGATCCTTGGACTGGGACCAGTGCCAGTGGATGATATTGGACAACAGAATGTGTTCGCGACTGCTCAGCGGATCGCTATCGATTCCCACCAGGCCTAACAGGGAAGATGCGAAACCCTCGATTTCGTCCTGGAGTGTTTCCGGGTCAGTGCCAGGTGCAGGCGCCCTGAGTGAACCGATGACATTCAGTGGAATTCCCGCGCTGGAACCTGGGGTATAGATTGAAAAGTCTGCCTTCTCGTGCAATGCCTTGATACGCGATGGCTCTATGCCGGCACGCTGCAAGCCGGCTTTCCAGAGTTCCGCCTTCTGGACGGCGGCATTCGCCACATCACCGGCCGCCTCGGATTCGCTGATCCAGGGCATGAAATCCGTAGGAAGCAGATTGGGGAAGCTGAGCATCAGGTTTCCCATATCACCCTTGGGATCGATGATCAGAGCAGGTATGCCCGACAGCAAGGCCTCTTCGAGCATGACGACACCCAGACCCGTCTTTCCCGAGCCTGTCATGCCAACGATGACGCCGTGTGTAGTCAGATCGGACGCTTCCAGCAACAGCGGTTGATCGTCTGCCTCTCGAGCACCGAGATAGAAATGCCCTGCGGGTGTTTCCACTGCCATGCCGCTACCCTGTTTGATGGATGACGGAAGTAACTATAGCAATCGTTGAACGCCAGAGTGGTACCCCAGCATGTGATCAGGCGCCGAGAGGTCGTTTAACAACGATGCCCTGGCATGCAGTTATTGTTTAACTGCCGCTGGAACTCAGTCGCTTGTGATTGGCCTTGACACGCCGGGTGTATGGCTGGGCGACGCGCCGGCTGGAATTGATCACCGCCTTGTTCAGTGCCATATGCGGTGTAGAACTCCAACAGGCGTTCCAGGTATCGAACCACATCTGCGCCGGGGTCTGGCTGATGGCGAACAGTGTTTCATGAATGGCGTCCTGTTTCTCGGTCACCATGCGCTGCATCTCCTGGCTGGCCTTGAGCGGATTGGTCATCCACATCCAGGGCAGTATGGCCAGTCGCAGACTCATGACTACCGGTGCGTTCACAGCCAGACGTGCCCATGGGTCCAGCACGGAGTGATAGACAGAGTTTGCTGTGTTCTTACTAGGCATGGCGTTCCGATTTCAGGTGAATATCTGATGACTGCGATAAGCGTCAAATCACCCCATGGTACCGTGACCGCCGTAGTTTCGACGCTTTTATCTCGAAACTGGCACAATGTTTCACCATCCGGACTTTGTCGGTGGCGATGGTCACCTGCTTGGCCCAGGCCGCATCTTCGCGCCAACAGCCCGAGTCGCCTGCAGGTGATACATGCCCCGGCAGAATTCTGCCAGGGACTGTCATCGTGATAACCTCCACGTTTTCGGCCTGCCAGAAACACCGCCACCGTCATGATACAGCTCTACACCTGGGGAACGCCAAATGGGCGCAAAGTGTCCATTGCACTGGAAGAAATGGGACTGGAGTATGTGGTACATCCCATCGATATCGGAAAGGATGATCAGTTTACGCCGGAGTTCCTGGCCATCAGTCCCAATAACAAGATACCGGCCATTCGGGATGGTTCGGTCTCACTGTTCGAATCGGGTGCGATACTGATGTACCTGGCCCGTAAGTCGGGGCGGTTCCTCGCAGCGGAAGGCACTTCAGAGTACTGGAATACCATGCAATGGCTGATGTGGCAGATGGGAGGCTTTGGGCCGATGCTTGGACAGGCACACCATTTCCTGAAATTCAATTCTGGTGTCTCCGACTACGCCGAACAACGCTACCATACCGAAGCCATGCGGCTCTACCGGGTGCTGGACACGCAACTTGCGCGTTCAGAACACGTGGCAGGAGAGGCCCTGACCATCGCGGATATCGCTATCTGGCCCTGGGCCTCACGCTTCGATTTCCAGCGTATCGACCTGGATGATTTTCCCCACGTCAGACGTTGGTATGTCCAACTGGCAAACCGTCAGGGCTTTCAGAAAGGGTACTCGCAGCCGACAGCGGGTCAGGTGATACCGCTGCCATGAATGGCGGCATATTCTGACGTGGTGTATCAGGACGAGTGAAGCACCCGCGAAATCAAAGGCTGATTCTCAGCCCGTTGGCATCGTCCGGGCACCAATGCAGGCACTATCGATAACAGGGAATGACTCGGTGACTATGAGCTGGAACTGGGATCACATGCGCTTTTTTCTGGCATTGGCCGACGCTCAGACACTGGTTTCTGCCGCCAGGCAGTTGGATGTGAGCCACACCACTGTCCTGCGTAGAATCAAATCATTCGAGTCGGAATTGGGCTCCCGGTTGTTCGAGCATGTTCACCATGGCTACCGTCTGACCATGGAAGGAGAGTCGCTCTACGCTGAGGCCGTCAAAATGAAGCATGTCATGGAA
>JABDKN010000068.1 GCA_013002205.1 Granulosicoccus sp. | reverse complement strand
CCCGGTCATAGTCGCGTATGCACAGCTGCACCGCCTGTCCCAGCCTGATCTCAGGTTGACTGGCATCTCCGGGGCTCGCGGTGGTTTCATTCATCGTATAGACAGTCGAGAACTGTTGTTCCAGGTCCTCCCGATAAAGCTTGATGTCCGCCGCCATGTCGTCGAGGCTCACGTACAGCCTGTCGCCCCTGAGACCGACCACCGTGCCATCATGCATGCGTGGCTCCTCGAGCGCCAGTTCGCGTGAGAACACGCCGTACAATGCGGCGAATTCGAGCGTCTTTTCCAGTTTGCGCTGGCGTTGACGCGCGCGATTGGCCGAGTCGATCACCGCGTCTCGCAGCGCAGCGTCGGTATTGGTGTCAATCTCGTGCCCTCCCAGGGCTTCCAGCAGTTCCTTGTGCGTGAAGATGCCGACCACTTCGCGCATGGGGGAAGAGAAGCGGGCATAGCTGTCGGCTTTGAGTGCATGATGCTCACCGGGTACCGGTGTGAAGCTTGATGCGCGTTGTGCCTGCATGATCTGGCGCTGCACCGCCATCACCCGACGTTTGTGCTGGGGTGTATCCGGCAGGTTCTCGACATACTGGGCCAGTGACTGTCCGGGTTCCCAGATCCACTGTGCAGGCAGGTCCTGATCCTGTGCAAAGGCGGCCAGGGTGCTCCGCAGCTCACCGAGACTTCGCTTCAGCGGTGCCTCGTGCACACGGAACACCGCCTGCAGGGTATCGGTGACCCCGGTCAGTGCCAGCAGTATCTCGGCACCCTGCATGTTGCAGATCAGGCTGATCTGTTCGTTGTAACGCTCGGTCTGGTAGCGCGCACGGCGTGTTGCCTCGAAGCGGGGAGGATCCCCGGTGACCGTCAGCAGTGTTTCACTCCGATCGAAACGCACGACCCCGCGCCGTGCCGCAGCGGCGATCAGCTTGTTGCCCAGTTCCCTGAGCAGCAGCATCGATTCGTCGTAGCTTCGGGAAGGGGCAGTACCGCTGTCGAGCCACGCCTGCACGGCAGCGTAGTCGAGCTTTGCCCGGCTGTGTATCCTGGCCCTGTCTATACTGGTGCGCGACACGATGGCGTTGTCATCGACGATCATGTCGAACACCAGGGCTCGGCGGTCCACAGCCGGATTGAGCGAAATCAGTCCCTCGGATAATGCTGCGGGCAGCATGGGCACCGACATCAGTGGCGTATAGTAAGTGGCACCACGCTCCAGTGCCTGGGCAAACAGGGCAGAGCCTGGTCGGACATAGTACGCAGCGTCGGCCAGTGCATAGCGGATGCGATACTGGTCCTCTTCGTGACGCTCTATCAACATGGCCTGATCCAGATCACGCGAATCGGCATTGTCCATGGTCACAAATGGCAGATGAGTCAGGTCGACCAGTGACGGGTCATCGAGTCCGCTGTTGGCCAGCCAGTGACTGGTTTCCTCCAGGCTCTGTGGCGAGTGCGCAGTATCGATGTCCAGTGCCTGCAGAGTCTCAGCCACCACGGCAGATGGCGTGGCAGTTGGTCGTGAATGGTCCATGGCGCAGCTCAACGGTTCATCTCGATGATGGGGTCCGGGCAGTATTCCCGACGTCTGCAGGTGTGACAATACTGCCCGAGATACAGCTCGTCGATCCAGTGCATCAGTTGCTCCAGATGCTCCGGGTCATCGAAGACGAATCCGGCTTCGAAATTGCGCTTGTCTGCGTGCTTGGCACCCATGCCGGCCCCGGTCAGGTTGGCGGAACCGACGAACGCAAGCCTGCCGTCGATGACGATGGCCTTGGTATGTACCCGTGGGCACAGTATGCGTTCGAACAGGTCGCTGGTAACCAGCGCGTGGAAGCGGTCGAACTCCTCGCGAAACCTGGGACCGGGTTCCCTGGCGTGGATCAGGCGCACGGCCACACCGGATTCAACCAGGTCGCTGAGCACCTCCAGCAGAGGTTGAAAGCGATTGCCGACATCCACGTGCAGATCCTTGATGTCTGCGGTAACGATCCACAGAAACCTTGAAGCCGACGGTACGTCACGCTGGATGAACCCGCTGTAGATGTCTCTATTAAGCAGTAACTTGTGCATGGTAAAGTCGCGGCCCGGTTTCATAAATTGATCAACGAGGAGTACACTACATCCATCGGTGTACTGTCGAATCGGATTCAAAGACTTATGCGCGCTGTCATTCTTGGTCTGTTAACATTATTCACTGTTCAGATTGTGGCCGCTCAGGACGGACTCAGCCAGATAGAAAGCCCATTTGATGTGAGCACCACCCTGGACAAGCTGACTGCTGCACTTGAGAGTAAGGGCATGACCATCATGGCCCGCGTCAATCATTCGCGCAATGCCGAGAATGCCGGACTCACATTGCGGCCGACGGAATTACTGATCTTCGGCAACCCTGCGATCGGCACACCGCTGATGAACTGTGCGCAGACCACTGCCATCGATCTACCACAGAAAATGCTGGCCTGGCAGGACGAGTCAGGCAAGACTTATCTTGGCTGGAACGATCCCCAGTACCTCAAGTCACGACACGGGATGCAGGGTTGTGATGAGGTATTGGACAAGGTCAGCGGCGCATTGGCGAATTTCGCCCGGGCTGCCACTACCGAATAATGCCAGTTCGTCAGAACCTGTCCGGCTGGTGGCGCTCCATTTGCGCAGTCGTTCTGCTGGTGCTTCTTACCGGCTGTGGCTTTCATCCACGTGGCAGTGTCATTCGCCTGACGGAGCTTGGCAGTGTCTATGTGGATGCATCGCGTGATCTGAGTATTGCGAAGGCGGTCGCAGAAGCACTCTCAGATGCCGCATTCACCCTGGCACCGAATCGTGATGATGCAGATATCCTGCTGCGCCTGACCGGCGAGGAGCAGACTGAGCGTGTCGTCTCTGTCAAGAGCACCGGACGTGTCAGTGAACTTGAACTCAGCCATGCCGTCAAGATCCAGATAGCGGAATCCATCGAAGGTCGGCCTCCTGCGTACCCGTCGGGCCAGAGCCTGAACCGGATCGAAGTGATTCGCGAATACACCTACGATGAAACCGGTGTGCTTGGCAAGGAGAACGAGGCGCGCATTCTGCGTGCTGAAATGGAACAGGAACTGGTCCGGCAGATCGTGCTGCGAACCATTGCAAGTCTGACACCGTCAGTATCCGCGTTGTCGGTCGACGATGCCCTGGGGGCTGTCGCCACGCTCGATCGCCTCCATACTGCTGATAATCTGCTCAACTGATTCGCTGACCAGGCTCCTGGCCGCAATATGTGGTGTGATGATGATCGCAGGGTGAGCCCAGAATGGGTGATCGACCGGCAATGGTTCGGTGGAGAACACATCCAGCATTGCACCAGAGAGTTGCCCGGATGCCAATGCAGCCAGCAACTCGTCTTCCACCTGATGCCCACCGCGGCCGGGATTGATCAGAAACGCCCCGCGCGGCAATCTGCAAAACAACGCGGCATCGAGAATGCCGGTCGTGGCTGTGGTCAGCGGTAGCAGGCAGATCAGGATGTCGCTTGAAGCCAGGAACGCATCGAGCGTTTCCGCACCGTGCACGGATCGCCAGCCCGGTGTCTTCGGTGTCCGTCCCGTGCGGCTCCAGCAGGTGACCGGATATCCGTTCAGGGCCAGGCGCTCGGCCACTCGGGAACCCAGTGCACCTGCCCCGAGGATGCCTACCCGGGTCTGCGCTGCCAGGTCGGCCTGAATCTCGTGCGCCCAGCGAGCTTCCCGTTGTGCCCGTCGCAGCAGCATCATTCGTCGCTGATGATGCAGTACTCCGTACAGGCAATACTCAGCCATCTGCTGCGCCATGCCGGCATCACGCAGGCGGATGATGGTGGCATTGGCGGGAAGGCCGGGGTGTGCAAGCAGTTGATCGACACCCGCGGCAAAGACGTAGATTTCGCGAAGCCTGGTCAATCCGTCGAAGAAGTCGGCGGGAGGCATCCACACCACCGCCGAGGTGATGTCGCTGTGTGGCAGCTGCGTGCGCTGATCCTGCCAGTCGATGATGTTCGTGTCGGCCAGTCGTTGCCGCAGGGCAGACAGCAACGTGCCATCGTCATCGTCGCAGTAGTAGAGAATGCTCACCTAGAGTGGCACAGGCTCCACCACTGCAAAGCGGCGATCGGTATAGAGCAGAGGCTCACCACTGGTGGTGCGCACATCGACCACCTTGCCGAAGAATACGCGGTGGGTGCCCTTGACCTGGCTGGAATCTATCTTGCAATCTAGGGCAACCAGCGCATTGCTCAGGATGGGTGAGCCAGTGGTCAGGCGTGTCCAGTGGCCGGTATCGAAGCGAGACTGAACCGGACTGTCACTCAGGCCTGCAAACACCGTTGCCAGCTCGACACCGTGACTGGACAGAATATTGACGGCAAAATGCCCGCTCCTGTCTGCCAGTGTACAGAATTCGTTTTCGAGATTGACACAGACGAGCAGCAGTGCCGGGTCTGCGCACACAGAACACATCGAGCTGACCGTGAGGCCAGCCTTCAGATCGTCCAGTGCGGTGGTCACTACCGACACACCGTTGGCCGCCTGCGACAGTGCCGAGGTAAAAGCCGAGGCGGTAATGCCTGGCCTTTCGAAATTATCTGGCACCCGGATAGTCACGCATCGGCGCGCCGGTGTAAACCTGGCGTGGACGACCGATACGAAATTCAGGGTCTTCGTGCATTTCCATCCAGTGGGCAATCCAGCCGACAGTCCGTGACATGGCGAACATGACAGTGAACATATTCATCGGGATGTCCAGGGCGCGCAGGATGATACCGGAATAGAAGTCCACATTCGGGTACAACTTGCGCTCGATGAAGAAGTCGTCTTCCAACGTGGCCCGTTCGAGTTCCATGGCCAGTTCAAACAGCGGTTGATCGCCACCGAGATCCTTGAGTAACTCATGACACATCTTCTGGATGAGTTTTGCCCGCGGATCAAAATTCTTGTAGACACGATGGCCAAATCCCATCAGGCGGAACGGATCATCCTTGTCTTTGGCGCGATTGATCGTCTGCTCGATGGTTTCTCCGGAATACAGTATGCGATCGAGCATATTGATGACGGCTTCATTGGCACCACCGTGTGCCGGCCCCCACAGGCAGGCAACACCGGATGCAATGGAGGCAAACGGGTTGGCGCCCGAGCTGCCGGAAAGCCTGACCGTCGAGGTGCTGGCGTTTTGTTCGTGGTCGGCATGCAGGATCATGATCAGCTCGATGGCTTTTACCGCCACCGGGTTGAGCTGAAAATCCTCTGCCGGTACCGCAAACATCATGCGGGTGAAGTTCTCTACATAGCCGAGATTGTTATCCGGGTACATGAACGGCATGCCGCGATGGTGTTTGTAACAGTACGAGGCTATGGTCGGCATCTTGGCAATCAGCCGCTGGGCGGATATCTCGCGATGCTGGGGATTGTTGATATCCAGCGAGTCATGATAGAAGGAGGACATGGCGCCAACCGTGCCGACGAGCATGGCCATTGGATGAGCGTCATAGCGGAAGCCGTCTATGAAGTCCCTGATGTTTTCGTGCACCATCGTGTGTTGCGAGATGATGTGGTTGAAGCTCTCGCCCTGTTCCTTCGTCGGCAGCTCTCCGTACATGAGCAGGTAGCACACCTCCAGGTAGGTACTGTGCTCGGCGAGCTGATCGATCGGATAACCGCGATACAACAGGATGCCTTCGTCACCGTCAATGAACGTTATGCTGCTCTTGCAGCTGGCAGTAGTGGCAAAGCCGGGGTCATAGGTGAACAGGCCGGTATCCTTGTACAAACCGCGCACATCCGCCACGTCTGGCCCGTGAGTAGGGCGGATACGAGGTAAGACGGACGATCGCCCGTCATTGGTGGTGAGGGTAATGGTGCTATCAGTCATCCAGGGTTCTCCAGCGCTATTACATTGAGTATACGTTCAAAATTACCTGGGCAAGATTATAGAAACTATTGATCTGCGGGATTCCCTGTCCCGCCGGTGCGAGCCGACGACCGTTGACTATACTGAGTGTGATGGGTGAAAAACGCCCGACGAGCCTGGCCACATGAACTCTGTCAAACGAATCGCACTGTTGCTGTCGTCTATCGTCTACCTCGTCAGCGCCTGCTCCTCGACGCCGGATATGTCCGGCAGGTTGCCCGGGGTAGGGGTCACGGTGGTCGGCGTAACCGCCAGATCCGGGCTCGATGTGAGTTTCAACCGAAATCTTCTGGCACAGGAATTTGCGGCCATGTTAGCTGAGCGCGGGGAGTTTGCGGTAGTTCCCTCATCGGCCCTGCGCCGGGCGATAGGGCCGACGCGCCTGGAACAGTTGCTGCTCAGGCATGCCCGCAATGTGTCCCCGAGTGCGCAGGATATTCAGTTGCTGATGGGCGCCGGTTTGCCTACTACCAGGGCGATCATGGTTCGTATCGAGGATGATCGTACGCAGAAACGGGCACTGCGTCGTGAGCCCGTCAGAAATCGGGCAGGTGCACTGCTACTGGATCGCGAGCGCCACGTGCTGGCTACCCAGAGAATCACGCGCATGTCGGCCACGCTGATCGACCTGAGAACTGGTGAGCTGGTGTGGCAACGAACCTATGAGGTAGGCCCGATCACCGAACAGGCCACCACGCAGTACCTTGGCAGCAGTTTCAGCGGCAGTCTCGCCGCCGCCTTTGCCAATGCGGTTGTCAATGGCCTGCGTGTAGCCAGCCACCCGGAGGCACCACCACTGCGGCTGAACCTGCGCTCCCTGCTGCGCGAGATTGCCCTCCGGGCACCGGTCGCCTGAAGGTCGCGCGGGTGCGGTAGTCGGCTCTGCAGCAGGGCAACTGGCAGTGCACGAATCAGCATGGTGCGGCCGTGCTGGTACGAGCCAATTCATGCAATATATAGCTTATTATATCCACGTCCGGCAGCTGCTTACCGGATTCTCAGTCGTGGAACGGACATCGGCGACCATTCAAACGTGAATGCAGGTTAAATCTCAAATCGGCCCTCTGTAATTGGATGACTCGCTGGTAATGTGTTAGCGTGTCCAACGGAACGGGCCGGGCAACATTACCCGGCCAACCGCGTCACAGAAAAGCGGCCGTCTCGATCCCCTAAACACATTACCCTAGATATTGGAGTTCTCTAGATGCATCCTATCAAGACAATTGCAGTTTCTGCTGCACTGGCAGCGTCTGCAGGTCTGGCTCATGCCGATGAAACACTCGACGCAGTCAAGGCCAAAGGTTTTGTCCAATGCGGTGTCTCACAAGGTCTTCCCGGCTTTTCCAACCCTGATGACCAGGGAAACTGGACAGGGCTCGATGTGGACTTCTGCCGTGCGTTGGCAGCCGCCGTATTCAACGACGACAAGGCAGTCAAGTACACGCCACTGTCAGCCAAGGTCCGTTTCACGGCGCTGACCTCGGGTGAAGTCGACGTGCTGCCACGTAATA
>JABDKN010000053.1 GCA_013002205.1 Granulosicoccus sp. | reverse complement strand
TGTTGCGCTCGGATTTCCAGCGTCACGGCGCCCGTCTGGACTTCGTCAGCCTGGAAGCGGATGTAGGCTTCTTCGATAGTGGCGTTCGCCGGAATCTGCAGCGTATTGAATCGCAATCCGACAATCTGTTCGACCGAGTTGTCCTGGATCAGTTCGAGGTCATTGCCATCGATCCAGGTATTGCCGTTCAATCCCCGCTGCTCGGCATCATCACTGCTGGAATCGACCCGGGTTTCCAGCACGTAGCTGCCTTGCGGATAAACAAGAACAGAGAGCATGGAAAGCCCGGCAGCCTGGGATGAATCGATACAGGACGCCGTGATGGTGTGCTGGCCGGTAGACAACGTCGAGATGTCGAATTGCGGCCCGTTGCCAATCGTTCCGTCCCGATCGGATGTCCAGACCAGGGAGGCCGAGAGATCGCCGTCCTCGGCATCAGTTGCTGTACCGATAAACGTGACGGCACTGTTCGCTGCAAACGACTCACCCTGTACAGGTGCACTTATCGCAACGACAGGTGCCTGGTTCGCAGGCAGGGGAGGCAGAGAGAATTCGAACAGGCGTCCATCATTCTCCAATGGATCGTAATTGTTGTCATCCCCCCTGTCGACCAGATAGAGACTCTGCGCCCCGTTCTGCAGACTGCTTGGGCCCATTCCCAAACCGGCGGGCCTTTGCAGCAACGGAGAATCCAGGGTGAGCAGACGCAACAACTCACCCGAGGTGCTCACATGGAGTAGTTTGTCTATCGGTTTCCCCACGACGTACAGCGCATCGGTCAGGCTGTCGTAGGCGATACCTTCTGGATCGGTAATGCCCAGAAGCGAGACGTCAAAGCTTGTGACCGTGTCATCACCTGCCGGTGATACACCATCGAACAGTTGGTTGGCACCCGGGTCCACGACATAGACGAGATCGATCGCACCGCCGGCTATATAGAGTCGACCATCCGCCGGATTGAAGGTCAGGCCTTCTGCATCCCACGATCCGAATGCGCTCGTGCTGAACGAGGTGATGATGTCATCGGTATTGCGATAGATACCATCAGGTCCGGGGTCGATCTCGTAGATCCGGCGAGGTGAGTCGTCTTCCGATATGAACAGGTGCCCGTTGGCAGGATTGACGGTGATACCCGTAGGTTCACTGGTGAACTCGATCGTGCTGAATGTTTCATACAGACTGCCGTCGATGCCAGCCTGGAACATGTTGCTGCCGGTAAACAGGCCGGTTTCGTTTACCTCCGAATCCGTCACAAAGAGGGAATCGGCGCCAGGTACGAAGACGACGCCCGCCGGGTCAGGGCTAGGCACCGTCCAGTTGAACAATTCGGTCGTGTTGACAAGCGTCGCTGTCTGCCCATTGGCATGTGCCTGGGACACACCTGCGACAGAGTCGAACAGGTACACGGCGGCTGCCAGGAACATGATCAGGTTTGTCTTCATGAGTGATGACTCTCTCTATCTCGAAACTAATAAGCCGATACGCAAATGCGGGCGCATTCGTACGGTGTTCGCCGGTACGTCAGTTGCTGCACGGGAACTTGCGGTGCCGCACCAGCCCGGCATCCGTAATCGTGTCAATTGTTCACTCAACAACGGCCACCCCTGGCGACGGTTGCCGCGTCGCCTGAACCGAGCAACTTTCTCGCTGCGGATCGTCCGGACTCTGCGCGTAGACCGCATCCAGGGCCTTCTTCTTGATCACAGAGAGTGGTTCGCTGGAATCCAGCACGATGCGGTGAGCATTCTGGAACGTCAGTGCACGGGCTATCCGCGCGCGATTCTCCAGCTCTTCCAGCGTCTCTTCAGGTCGACGCTCGAGGGCCACAGTCACCGGTACATCCAGCAACAGCAGCAGATCAGGTTTGCGCTGAACCAGTTTGAGATAGGCAGACTGCTCCATCTCGGCAATGCGCTTCAGTAAACCACGGCCTTTCTTCTCCAGCAGATAGCCCAGGCGAGGACCGTCGTGGATGCCCGGGATTTCCGCCTGTGGGTAGCGATCTGAGACCACCACTCTGCCAGCTGCGAGATCCTTGTCTAAGCTGCGCATTTTTCTGCGCCGCTCCGCATAGACCGTCGCAGCCCAGATGAGTCTGAGCAGATCAGGCGCCTTCTCCGCACCGGCCTTCCTGCGGGAATTTTGACCGGGTGACGCCGCATCATGTTGCGCTCTCATTGCCACTTTGGCGGTGTTTTCACCATCTGCGCAGGCGTCAACTATAGCCCGAGCTGTTGAATTCGCGACTGCGGGGTTGCCGTAGCGACTTTTCTTCTTAAGCCAGTTAAGCACTCTGATCGGTACACCGCCTGGTCCATCTCCCGTGCCAAAATAGATGAAACGAGTGTCATGTGCCTTGGCAAGTTCCTGCACCAGCCAGCGTGATACGGTCGATTTGCCAGAGCCATCGCAACCGATGACGGCGATGAGCTGATGGGGTGGTAGTTCGTTGGTGTTGCTGCAGGACATTCTCTATCAATCCATTAATTGCCGTCGACCGGACGCTGGCCGCCGCGCGCTGAACGCACTGCTCGTGACCTGCTCAAGTCGGGGTGACCTTGCAGCGCTGGACAGTTGCAGGTAGTTCGCTGTGTCGATTACCCATCCCGGGAGCCCTGTACGCCGCCGTTTCGCCTGCCGGGCACTGCGAGCAAGCTGATTCAACGGTAATTGATCCGTCCGGACCGTGCAGTGTGAACACACCCATCCAGTGGCCTGCTTGTACCCCATCGTCACCGATCAGTTCGAGACCGCCGCCATCGCACCTGCATGTATCGCTGAATCCGGATAGGGCACGGCCCACGCGATTATACAGAAACGTTTGCTCAATATCACGGTTGGCTGGAAACTGGTTGTTGGAACCGGGCATCACCACGACTTCCGTCCGGAGACAGTTTTTTCTCATGATCGATCGAGCCTGCAGAGTTTCAGCACTGGGTTTGCGACACGTGCTCCCAC
>JABDKN010000051.1 GCA_013002205.1 Granulosicoccus sp. | reverse complement strand
TCCGCTACTTCAGTGACCTCAGCATAAGCCATGACACGCATCCCTACCGGCGTGGCAGCTATATGGCTGATATCAAGCCGGGTGCCCACGGTCTGAAATCCTGGAGGCAGGAAGTCTTCTACTGCCTTCAGAGCAGCCTCTTCAAGCAGCATAACCACTACAGGAGTCGCTAACACCTTGATCATGCCACTGCCTACGTGGTGCGCGGTATCCCGGGTGCCAACCACGATTTCGGTAAAGGCTCTCAATCCTGTTTTTATTTCAGATTTCATCATCAGTCACAAACACGTAGTATCAGCCGTAGATCTTGTTTTCATTGTAACTTGCAGCAAGCGCCAGATGTCGATGTGTTTAGGAGCTCGGTAACAGCTGTCCCTGACGACCAATCAACAGGTGTCCACCAGGGGCAAATCGCTTCGGCGGAAGATAGAAGACTGTAAACGCGCCCGGGTGGCGCATGGATCCATACCTCAAGTCCGATCGATCTCACGAGCCCTCCTTTCGCTGCTGACGTAAAATTCCCTGGTCGACTCTTCCCATTGCGTGGTTTCCATGTCATCTGAAAACCATGCTACCAGGTAATCCAGATTGAGATGTCAAGATAGTGTCCAGTGCCTGCCCTGCACCAGAATGGTCCAGTCCGTCTGTTTTCAGCATGACCAAAATTCGTGACACACTGCGGAAAACCATCCTGAACAGTGCGTAGATACACCTGGTTTGTGCGGAGGGTTACTTTTCACCGGGTCAGACATTTGCAAAAGCTGCCGTAAATAGCCATGTAACTGGTCTGTGCGATCCCGAATCACACAGTCGGTTAACAGGCCGCCTGGCAACACGACGCCAGTACCCCGGGTCCAACGAGAAAAAAAACATACCCGGGTATCTGCCAGCAGTGGTTTTTCCGTAGTGCCCCATGTGAGCAATACTCGCCAAAGCGAGTTACTTGAGGATAAGGTGCCACATACAATAATAATAAAGGAAATCCTATTGAGGACTGACTAAAGATGGCACAGACTATCAACACCAATGTAGCGACGCTGACGGCCCAGAGAAATCTGAACGCCACCCAGGGATCACTATACACATCCATGCAAAGACTGAGTTCCGGCTTACGTGTGAACAGCGCAAAAGATGACGCGGCTGGTCTTGCGATAGCCGAACGCATGAATACTCAGGTTCGTGGCATGAACGTCGCCATTCGCAACGCCAATGATGGGATTTCCATGGCACAGACCGCAGAGGGTGGCCTGCAGGAAGTCAACAACATGCTGCAGCGCATGCGGGAACTGTCTGTGCAGTCGGCAAACGGCACCAACTCTGCCGGTGATCGTGCCAATCTGGATGCAGAGTTCCAGGCATTGAACGATGAGATCGGACGTATCGCTGAGACTACCAAGTTCAACGGCGTTGCCGTACTCAACACCGCACAGACTGGCTCTGGTTCTGCGGCAGCGGACGTGGAAATTGCCTTTCAGGTGGGCGCCAACACGAGTTCCGGTGGTGAGAACACACTGTCTATCGGACTGAAAGAGTTCGACTCCGTACAGACTTCCGGTGGAAGCGCCATTGATATCACCAGCGTCTCCGGATCGCAGGATGCCATGGTCGCCATCGACGCCATGATCGAGAGTGTCACGACGGCACGGGCGGATTTCGGTGCGATTCAGAGTCGCTTCGAAAGCGCGATAAACAATCTGCAGATCGGAGTGGAGAATATGTCTGCAGCTCGTGGACGGATCATGGACGCTGACTTTGCCGTGGAAACGGCCAATATGACGCGAGCACAGATTCTGCAACAGGCTGGCAATGCGATGGTGGCGCAGGCCAACTCATCACCTCAGAACGTGTTGAGTCTGCTGTAAGGTTCAGCAGCAGGTACTGATCGCCCTGTAGATCGCGACTGGAAGCAAGTCGGCACCGCACTGCCTGCCGGATCCGTAATGTCCGGCAGGCAGTAACTCTGTTTTCATGATGCTCTGCGTGCCTGCAGCTGGATTTGCTGTAGTTTTGCCAGATGCCGGATGATGGCCTCGATATCCTCATCCAGGATATGCGTATATTCCAGCGACACCGTGCATTTTCCATCGCCTGACTCGTCACAGCGAATGACTTTGGCGATCAGCACGATATGTGTACTGTTGGTGGGCAGGTCGAGTCCCAGCTCAACCGATTGTCCGACTTCCAGCGACTGGGCGCATTCCAGCCGAATTCCATCAGCCGACAAGTTGACGGACACCAGTTCCTTGCGCCTTTCAGAGGTTTCTTCCAGAGTTGTCTGCAATCGATCAGCCAGCTCGATAATCTGCTCCTCCAGATGCGCGATATACGCAGCAATATCTGCATTGCGTTTCTTCAGTATCTGGAATTTGGGTTGCTGCTCCTCGCGCTGGTTGATGAAATGCGATTTGAGGCAGTAATTGAGCCGATACCGACCAAAATCCTGCAGAATGCCCTCCAGCGCTTCTTCATTCAATGGGTGAACCCAGACTTGAATGCGATCATCCATGCGAAAAGATCGTCGTCGATTTCTTGTACTGTCCATCGGTTTTCAGCCCCCCTCTACACCGACACTTATTTCTATACGCCGATTCTTCGCCCGGTTGTCTGGCGTATCGTTGGGCGCAACCGGGATCGTATCGGCAAATGCCCTGATCTCGATTCGCGACGGATCGGTAAAGTTTATTTCCGACAGGTGATGGACCACGGACGCGGCTCGCGCCGCGGAAAGCACCCAGTTTGACGGATAGGCACTGGTCGCGATAGGCACGCTGTCCGTGTGCCCGGATACGATTATGCGTCCATTGGTCTCATCCAGAACGCTCTGGAGTTTGTCCAGCACCGAAGTGAAGCCGGACTGCAGTTCCGCGCTACCGGAGGGAAAGGCATCCTTTTCACGCACCCTGATCAATACCGCATCCTCGTACATCAGCACTTCGAGGACATTCTCGGCAATCTCCTCATCCAGTACCTCTTTGATCTCGTTCATCAATTCCTGAAGATTTTCGCTGACCGACGTGTTCATGCGCAGCTCCTCCTGCGTATCATCCGACGTCTCCTGTTTCATTATCTTGATGGCGGTGGGCTGCGGAATGCCGGGGCTGAATTCCTGCTTGATGACCGATGTACCGCGCGGTATCGTGTCGGACCTTATTTCCCGCTGTACACCAAAGGCTTTGTCCATGGACCCGGCCACCTGTTTGAATTTCTGGATGTCCATTTCCGAGAATGACAACAACAGGACAAAGAAACACATCAGCAGGGACATGAGGTCGGCAAACGTAGCCATCCACGCCGGCGCCCCGGTTTCGCATTCCTCGCACTCGTTCTCTTCGCTCACCGTGCTGCCCTGTCAGCCTTTGCCAGCATTGAGGGCTGCTTCACGTTTGCTTTCAGGCAGGTAGGTGGTCAGCAACTGTTGCAGCACCCGGGGATTGACGCCGTCCTGGATACCGGCCAGAGACTCGAGTATCAAGAGCTTGTTCAGCCGCTCGGTATCGCTGATGGCCTTCAGTTTGGCAGCAATGGGCAGCGCTATGGCGTTGGCTATGATCGCACCGTAGAGTGTGGTCAATAACGCAACCGCCATGGCCGGTCCGATGGACTTTGGATCATCCATGTTCGCCAGCATCTGTACCAGGCCGATCAGAGTTCCGATCATTCCCATGGCCGGAGAGGCCTCTGCGATCGCCTTGAACATCTGTATTCCAACGGCCTGTCGCTGCAGTTCGAGGTTGATGTCCTTGGACAGCATCTTCTGCACGATTTCCGTGGAGTGACCGTCGATACACATCGCAATGCCATGTTGCAGAAACGGATCGTTGATGGTCGCTCCTTCCAGAGCCAGGATTCCTTCCTTGCGCGCCGTACCGGCCAGTTCGATGGCCTCTTCGATAAGGGACTCCGCTGCCACCGATTTGTGCATGAAAGCACGCAGGGTCACCTTGAAGGAGCCGAGAAACTGGCCAAGCGAAATCTGGCACAGTGTAACCATGAAGGTTCCACCCACCACCACCACCATACTGGGAATATTGACGAAGGTATTGACACTGCCACCGATGAATATCGATGCGGTGATGACACCCAGACCACCAAACAGTCCAAGCAGCGTAGCAATATCCATTACTTAGCTCGCAACCGCCTGGTTCTGCCGAGTCGTGGCAGTCTTCTCTGGATGCCCGTGCAGCGACAGGATCAGGGAGGCTTCATCCGTAGACAGGCCATGGGTCTGCATGAGCCCCTTCAGGTCCTCACCGTCGGCAGCGGCCTTTATCGCCAGCTGATAGCGATCTTCAGGACCTTTGTAGACTTCGCGGTGGATGACATCGATTGACAACTGGTTGATTCGTGCCTGAATGTGCTGATCGGCCTGGATCATGTCGCTCAGCAACAGTGCCTGGCGCTCGAGCTGTTCCCGCAAATCTTGCGCAAGCGTCTGCAGCGCGCCCATCCGCGCGAGCATCAGCATGCACAGTAATCCTGTAATTGCCGTCAGTCCCAGGCTGATAAGTAACAATACGTTCATGAATTTTGACTCCAGGCTGTGGTCACGCCCACGACTGACTCTCCAAGCAACTGATGCGGTGGTTGAATGAGTCGTTGCAGCCAGTCGTCGTCAGCAGAGACTGGAGTTCGACGACTCATGGCAACCGCCGTTGCGACCAGCACCGATGCATCAGCCCTTTCCAGGGGTGTCTGGACGCTCTGTGAATCAGACCAGTAGGCTACTGGAAGGTGATGGCGAACAATCGAGTTGAACAATTCGCCCAGGCGGGCATTGGAATCCAGATGCGTCAGAACGCAATGCATCCGGCGCCCGGAACAGTGGCGGGAAATGAGAGCCTCGGCATTGACTGCCTGCAGTGTGGCGGGCATGACGAACAGGTGCCGAACAGCATCATTCTGAGGTGCCAGCAAGGAGGCCGGCAACTCGATACCCCGGTCACCGTCAGGCAATCCGTGGTCGATCAGAATCAACTCTTTGTGCGAGAAAGTCGCCAGCAGACTCTCCAGCTCAGACGTATCATGCGCCAATGCCGTCTGCACGCCCAGAAGCTTCCCATAGGCCTGCAACTCTTCAAATGCACCGATACGTCGCGTATCCGCACCAATGATGATGATGGACTGGTTGCCTGACTGCTTGACGTGTTGTGTAGCCAGTTTGATCATGGCCGTCGTCTTACCACCACCGGGGGGACCACAGAAGACGGTGATACCTGGCTCATGCAGCGATTTGTCCCTGGCTACCGGCAAGGTAGACTTGAGCACGGCCAGAGACAGCCGGACCGCATCATCGACCGCTACCGTATCCTCCACCCTCTCGACCAGCCGTACAGCCAGCTCCGCGCCGATGCCCAACGCGAATAAGCGTCGCAGGTGCATGCTGCGAGCAGGGGAATGTGCGCCCCACAGATTGATTTCCAGACCTCTGAAGCGCTTGTCGAAGGAGAGACGTTGCGCCTCGATGGCCTGCAGAATCTGTGACAGTGCCTGCCGTGACGCCGAATCGTCGGCAACCATGACGGCTGTCCCGGATACGAGCGCACTACTCTGCGTTGTCGCACCCGGCTCGACTGATGCCGGTGGTATGGCCGCGATCGGCTGCGCAGCTGTCTGCGCGTGCTCGTCTGCCGCTGATTCTGATCGAGTAGGTGACGGGTCGTCGTTGCCGGGATCGGTCGCGCTCTGCGCGGCCGCACCGGACAGAGCGACGTTGTCCGGTTGCAATGCCCCGGGAACCCGCAGGCTCAGGGCGGGTGCGTCGACGGACACCGAGTCGATTTCCGCAGACAGTTCACTGATGCTGGTACAGGGTGCCGGGTCGTCTGCCATGAGTGCAGCGCCCGCAGCGGAGTCGGTCTCACCGGTCGAGTTGGCGGCCATCACCTCCTCTGCCATGAACTGATCCAGGGAGGAGGCATCTTCGGCATTACCGGTGGCGATGATCTCGACCTGGTCACCCAGTCGCCGATTGGCCAGAATGATGGCATCGTCGCCAAAGGCCATGCGAACAGCCCCGAGGGCCGCAGGAGTGGAATCAGCAGTAAAGCGTCGTAGTTGCATAGCGTCTTCGTGAACTCTGGAATGTCATTTCGCGGGCCATTGACTTCAGGAACGTCAGGCTGCTGCCTCGCCACCAATGTTGGCAACCACCTTCAAGCGTTTGCTCTCAGCAATTTCGCTATAGGCAAGAACCTTGAGTAGTGGAATGGTATGTCGCACCATATTGGCCAGCCACGGCCGCAGCTTCGGACTGACGAGCAATACGGCCGGCTCGCCATTCAGTTCCTGACGATGGACACTGTCCGCCAGCGACTGATAAAGCCTCTCTGCCAATCCGGGTTCGATACCCAGACCGCCATCGTTTTCGTTGGCCACGGAGTTCAGACACAGGCGCTCAAGCTCGGCGTCCAGCGTAATCACCGGCAGGGTTTCCTCGAAAGAGGTCAATTGTCCGGTGATCTGGCGACGCAGAGCCACTCGCACAGCCGCGGTCAGTTCCTGCGCATCCTGTGTGCCGGTACCCTTCTCCGCCAGTGTCTCGGCAATGGTCCGCATGTCCTTTACGGGTATTCCTTCATCAAGAAGATTCTGTAGCACCTTCACCACCGTGGGTAGAGGCAACATCTTCGGCACCAGATCCTCGACAAGCCGCGGTGCGCTCTTGCCAAGTGAATCGAGCAAGGCCTGTACTTCTTCGTGGCCGAGCAGGCTGCCTGCATGTTGCATGAGTAACTTGCTCATATGTGTCGCGATTACCGTGCCGGGATCCACCACCGTGTAACCTAAGGCCTGCGCCTGGTCACGCTGTTCAACTCCGATCCAGACGGCGTCCATACCATAAGCCGGGTCTTTGGTGACGATGCCATTGAGTCCGCCGGCCTCTACACCGGATCCGATGGCAAGCTCCTTTTCGGCATACAGGTCAGCCTCACCTTCGGTGACACCAAGGATGGAGATACGGTAGCGGGTTGGGGGCAGATCCAGGTTATCCCGGATATGCACAGACTGAATCAGAAAACCAAGCTCCTCGGTCAGTTTTCGCCTGATCGCCTTGATTCTATCCGGCAGCTTTCCACCCTGGCGCTTGTCAACCAGGGGAATCAGTCCGAAGCCCACTTCCAGGCCCAGAATATCCGTCGGACGGACATCATCCCAACTCAGATCACTCGACTCAGTGGCAGGTGTAATCTGCTCTTCCGGCTGATCCGCGATAGCGGCTTTCCTGTGCGCGTGCCAGGAGAATGCACCCAGTGCTGCGCCCAGTGTCAAAAAGACCAGGTTCGGCATACCGGGTACGAGTCCCAGCAGACCAATCAGCAAGGCTGTGATAGTGATGGCTCGCGGATCCTTGAACAGCTGGATGCCTATCTGCTCTCCCAGCTCCTCGGCAGCCGAGACTCGGGTCACGATGACCGCAGTACCCATCGACAGCATCAGTGATGGTATCTGGGCCACCAGTCCGTCGCCAATGGTCAACAGCGTGTAGTTGGTGGCCGCATCCGAAAAACTCAGTCCGTGCTGTCCGACACCGACCGCAAGTCCACCGATGATATTGATGAACAGCACCAGCAGGCCGGCCACGGCGTCACCCTTGACGAACTTGCTCGCCCCATCCATGGATCCGTAGAAGTCGGCCTCCCGTGCAATGTCACCCCGCCGTTGTCGTGCCTCGTCCTGGTCGACCAGACCGGCGTTGAGATCGGCGTCGATCGCCATCTGCTTGCCAGGCATGGCATCGAGCACGAATCGCGCGCTGACCTCAGACACACGACCCGCACCTTTGGTGACCACGACGAAGTTGATGATGACCAGAATGGCAAAGACCACGAGTCCCACCGCGTAATTTCCGCCAATGACGAAATTACCGAAGGATTCGATGACCTTACCGGCCGAGGCGGTTCCGGTATGACCTTCCATCAGGACCACCCGCGTCGAGGCTATATTCAGTGACAGACGCAACATCGTTGCAATCAGCAGCACAGTCGGGAAGGATGAGAACTCCAGCGGACGACTCGTGTACACCGTCACCAGCAACACGATGAGTGAAAGTGCAATGTTGAAAGTAAAGAGCAGGTCCAGACCGATGGTCGGGATCGGCAGAACCATCATGATCAGCATGAGCAGCACCAGGAACGGTGCACCGAGCCCGGTAATCTGCAATTCGCCGATGAAGCGCTTTAACGACTCAATGTTCATCGAGGTTAATTATCCTTCTGGTCCTTGAACGAATCAGGTACCGGCAGATCGCTGGGTGGAACCATTCGACGTTGCTCGGTAAAACTTGCCTCCTTGACCTGCAGTACATAGGCCAGAACCTGCGCAACGGCGAGGTATAGCTCCGACGGGATGGTTTCACCGATCTCGGTATGTCGGTATAACGCGCGAGCCAGTGGTGGTGCACTGAACACCGGCACGTCGTGCTCACTGGCAATTTCCCGTATACGTAAGGCCATGAGATCAAGCCCCTTGGCCACCACCGTCGGTGCTACCTGGTCCTCGTTGTATTTCAAGGCAACCGAATAGTGTGTGGGATTGACGATGATGACGTCGGCAGTGGGCACATCCACCAGCGCACGACTGCTTGCGTAACCCTGCTGCAACTGACGTGCCTTGGCTTTCACTTCCGGATTACCCTGCTGCTCCTTGTTCTCCTGGCGAATCTCCTGCAATGTCATACGCAGCTTCTTTGCGTAACTCCAGCGCTGAAACGGCACATCGACGAGAGCAACCAGTCCCAGCGTGAGTATCAGTAACACGAAGACTACGAACATCAACGCAAACATACGGTCGATGGCCGCATCAACCGGCAGCAGCGCCAGGGCCAGGAAATCGTCGCGATAAACACCCAGCAGGATCACCGATACTCCCCCCAGCAGAACGACCTTCATCAACGCCTTCAGCAATTCCGCCAGGCTCTGGATACCGACCATCCGTTTCAATCCGGTCAGCGGATTGACCTTGGAGATATTGAATTTCAATGAACTCGTCGCAAATACCCAACCACCCATGCACAGCGGCCCGATAAAAACGGCGACAAACATCAGCAACAGGAACGGTGCGCTTATCCACAGGGCTTGCAGCAGAAACTCCATGAAACTGATGACAATGGCCTGATCGGAAAAGATATCGCTGCGTTGAACATTCCACTGAGTGGCTGTCAGTTGCCGGTAGGCGCGTACGCCGGTGCCACCCAGCAAGGCCAGACCCAGCATGGATGCCAACAGCATCAGGACAGTGTTGAGCTCTTTGGAACGTGGAACATCGCCTTTGGCACGCGCATCACTGAGACGCTTGGGCGAAGCATCGTAGGTGCGTTCCTGACCGGTATCCTGCTCTGCCATGTCAGTCGCTCAACACGCCGATGATGGCTGATTCCACGAGCCCGAAAAGACTTTCGAACGAAAACTGGAAGGTAGGCAGTGTCAGCAGTATCGCGACGAACCCGACCGTCATGGTGATGGGAAAACCGACGGAGAACAAATTGAGCTGGGGAGCGGCGCGTGTGATGATCCCCATGATCAGGTTGACCGTCAGCATGGCAGAAAGCGCCGGCAATGCGATGGACAAAGCACCCAGGAACATGGTGCCGCCCCAGGTAACCAGCGTCCACACAGCACCTGAACCGAGGCTCTGACCAATCGGCAGCATCTCGAAACTCGACGCCATTAACAGCAACACGGAATGATGACCGTCAAACGCCAGAAACAGCAGTGTTGCCAGGATCAGGTAGAACTGCGAGACCGTCGGTACCTGCACACCGTTCTGCGGGTCATTCATCAACGCGAAGCCCAGTCCCATGGTGATGGCTATGCTTTCACCAGCGAGCGTAACCGCATTGAAGGCAAGTTGAACCAGCAGGCCCATGGCCAGGCCTATGAGAATCTGCTGTCCCGAGATCATCACACTGTCCAGTGACAGTGGGTCGACTGTCGGCACCGGCTCCAGTGTCGGAACGATGAGGATAGTGATAATCACGCCCAAGGCGACTCGCGCGCGCAGCGGCACTTCCGAACCACCCAGTGCAGGCATGATGCTCAATAGCCCCGCGATACGAAACATGGGCCACAACACCAGTGCAATCCACTCGTTGATCTGTTCCGCTGTCAGCATCAGTGCAGACACTAGTGCTTCATCCTCCCGAACGTGACGATGTCAATGGGTTGGGCCACTGGAATCAGACTCCGATGATCTGCGGAATCATGACGACGATGAGCTGAGTGGTGAAGTCCAGAATCACCTGCAGCAGCCAGGGACCTGTGGCCACCAGCGCGATGACCATGGAGAGCAGTTTCGGGATGAAACTCAAGGTCTGTTCATTGATCTGGGTAGCAGCCTGGAACAATCCGACCACGAGCCCGGTCACCAGTGCGGCCAGCAGTAACGGTGCACTGAGCATGACCGTTATGGTCAGGGCCTGCCGCCCGATGTCGATGACGTCGTCCGGTGACATGGCGCTAGACGAAGAAACTGCCGGCCAGGGTGCCCAGGACCAGGTTCCAGCCATCGACGAGTACGAAGAGCATCAATTTGAAAGGCAGGGAGATGATCAGGGGAGACAGCATCATCATTCCCATTGACATCAGGACGCTGGCCACTACCAGATCGATGACCAGAAATGGTACGAACAGAAGAAATCCGATCTGAAAAGCGGTTTTCAGTTCACTGGTCACGAACGCCGGAAGCAGGACCCAGTACGACACATCATCCACACTGGCAGGTGGTGCCGAATTGGAAATGTCGATGAACAATTGCAGATCATTGTCCCTGGTCTGTTGCATCATGAACGACCTGAACGGCACGGACGCCCGTCTGATGGCCTCTTCCGCGGTAATGGATTCCTCGAGGAACGGCTGCACGGCCTCCTCGTTGATCTGTAAAAAGACAGGCCGCATGATGAACAGGGTCAGAAACAGTGCCAGTCCCAGCAGGACCTGATTGGACGGTGTCTGGGCTGTACCCATCGCGGTACGCAGGATACCCAGCACGATGGTGATCCGCGTAAACGAGGTCATCAGGAGCAGCATCGAGGGCAGCAGTGTGAGCGTTGTCATCAGGACCAACGCCTGCAGGCTCAGGCTCCATGTTTCCCCACCACCCTCTACCGTGTCCACGACGATGGCCGGCAGGCCCTGCTGTGCAGCGGCATTCCCGCTCCACAGGATTACACAGCCTGACAACAGGAAAATACAGCGCCTGAGCTCACGCAGTCCTGCAGAGCGTGTCAACACTGCCCGTTCGCGGCAACGCCGATTCATCAGCCTGTCACCTGTCGCTTCAACGCAGCACTCAGCTTGTGCCGGAAATCGCCAGCCTCCTCCGTAGTGCGGGTGCTCAGGGATTGTTCCAGCACATGCAGGGTATTCACCTGGCTGGCGGTGACACCCAGTACGAGCTGCTGCTCACCGGCCTGGACGACGACGACGCGTTCGCGCTGCCCGAGTGATAGCGAGGCGATGCAGGTCAATCCCTCGTGCATCCCGCTCTGCCCCCCCTGGAGCTGTTTCATGACGCGGGCGAATACCCAGAACACCACCAGCACCAGCATCAGGGCGAGTGCCAGTTTTCCCAGTGTAGCCAGTGGCGAGATGACCGGGCGCAACTGCTCTGCGGATACTGCCACACCCGGCATCAGGGTGGCTGGCAGCAGCAGGCGCCAAGTGTGATCGACGTGAATCATGTGCTTCTCCTTAAGGATTAAACCTGCCGCTCTGCAGTCAGGGGGTACTGCTCAAAGGTCAGTTCAGGAAAATTTCTTGAGTCGCTCCTGCGGGCTGATGACATCCGTCAGACGAATACCGAAACGGTCACCTACCACTACCGCTTCGCCGTGAGCCACCAGCGTGCCGTTGACCAGTACATCGAGAGGCTCATCAGTCATACGCTGCAATTCGATGACGGAATCCTTTCCCAGCTTCAGTAATTCATTGATGGTGATGCGTGTCTGCCCGATCTCCATGGACAGTGTCACGGGTATGTCGAGAATCAGCGACAGGTCGGTGGTGGCCATGTCCGTTCCGCCGGCAGATCCGGCGACAGCCGGTCGGGCAGCCTCGGCCATTGCGCTCTCCGCCACTCCAGGCTTGCTGACTACCGGCTCGGTTTGATTGGCAGCCGATTCCGGCGTGTCATCTCCCAGTGACACCTCACCGGTTTCGGTTGCCGGCTGGATATCATCCGGCACTCCCGATTGATCATCAGGCTCCTCCATCACCTCAGCTGTGTTTTCTTCAGACATGAGATTCAGGAAGTCACCGGTAGGTGCCAGCGCGACAAGCTGGCGGAAACCCGGCCATTCGAGCTGCCTACGCGAGCATCGAACAGTGGCATGTTGCTGGTCTTGAAGGCGACGGTCTGGACATCACGCAGGGGTATGAAATCCCCGGGCTTGAGTTCCAGCAGCTTTCCCAGTGTGATGTGGGTCTCGGCAAGTACGCCTCGTATATCCAGCTCGCAATTCATCAGTTCACGCCGGATAGCCTGAGAGAACTGCGTATCCTGCTCTCTGGCGAGCTCTGGCTCATTCTGCAATTGCTCACTGACGGGTGCCAGCATCTCATGGGGATAGATGAGCTGGTAAGGTAACTCGACGTCACCAATCTGCAATACCAGTTCCTTGATCACCATGATCGGTTGACGCACGACATTGGCCAGCCGATCGACAGGTAGCTGCCGGGTCATCTCGGCATGCACTGGACGTACGATAGCCCAGCCCTTGTTGATACCGATCAGCAGAGAGTCGACGATATGCTTCACCACGCGCATTTCGGTATGCGACAGTCGTCTGGGTTCTTCCAGCGGTACCAGTGTCCCGTTCCCGCCAAAGTAGCTTTCCACTATCGCGGAAATGACACTGGTGTCCATGCAGAACCAGGCTTTTTCCGGCAGGGGTGAGAGCGTCAGCTCATGCACGATGCAGGTTCTGGCGATGGATGCGATACAGTCGACGTAAGCCGTGCGATGAATGGTCCTTGCGACGCCACGCATGGGTAACTGCAGCTTGTCAGACAGGGTCGTGGCAAATGATGTGGCTATTGCAGAGCCCACCAGATCGAGCAACGGCCAGCTGGTGTTGAGCTTGTGACCGGGGTTCTGGAAATCATAGATCTGAAGTGAATCATCTGTGTTCGCCATGTCGATAATCTCGTCAGCATCAATGTCTATTGCATGACCAGGCGAGTTATGTATACGTCCTTGATTCGCCCGGTTCGGTAATACCGGCCAACGAGTTCATCCAGCCGTTCAATGGCACTTTCGCGCAGTGCCTGCTTGCCCGCCACCGTCTTGAGTTCTTCACTGTCCTGCTCGGACAGCAGCGTAAGCAGGGAGTCCCTGATTTCCGGATCGTGGTCGGAGAATATGGGCAGCAGCTTTTTGTCATGCGTACCGACGACCATCTCGATCATCATCAGCTTGGTGCGTGACTTCCCGTAAAAATTGACGATGAATTCCGGCTGTATGTTGTAGTAGAAGACCTCTTCAGGCAAGGCTGGCAAGGGCGCCGCCTTGGCCATGTCTTCACCGGGCAGCGCTGCCTGCATGCCAGGTGTCATCGCAGCCTTGTCAAAGGCACCGGTCAGGAACATAGTGCCGCCCACACTTGCGCCTACCAGCAGCATTGCACCACCTCCGAAGATCAGTATTTTCTTGATATTCATAGTCCAGTCTCAGGAGACAGTAGCCGTGGCAACGGCTTGGAAGCACCGCTGGCAGTCATCGATCGGTAGCTACACATAGGCATCGAATAAGGCTGCACCGGACCGTGTCCGATCATGCCCGCCGCGGGCCTCGTTCATCGACAAGGTCAGCGCAGGCTCAGATGATTCGGATGCCAGCTCGGATTCCTGCATCAGTGTGTCTGCCGAGTTTCTATCACCCTCACCCTTTGTTCCCGAATGCTCCATGCCACCGAAATCACTTCGCCCCTGGCTGGGCTGTTGATGAGAATTACCTTTCGACCCATCTGAACGTCCATCGGATACATCCACGCGGACAGAATCGAAGCCCTGTGCGCCTAATTGCTCACGAAGGCGCGGCAACAGGACATCGAGGGCTTCCCGGGTACTTCCCTGCGAGGCTATGATCGAGACATTCATCTGTTCTTTATCGATATCCAGCTTGACGGTTATAGGGCCCATGCCGCTTGGATTGACATTGATGAGTGCGTTCTTCACACCATCATTGACCATCCATTTGACATTTCCCGACAGCGCCTCTTCAGCATCGGGTGCAAGAATAGATACGCTGTGTGGGGCACTGGCCAACTCGGCTGCGCGGGAATCTCCACGTACACGCTGAGCTGCAGTTACGGTGCCACTGGTTGTCAGATGAAACATGTTATCCGGCGACTCGGCTGAGACCAGGGCATCGCTCTGGAGCGTTTTATCTGCCGGCAACAGGTTCATTGCCTGACCGCTCATCGGGAGCGCAGCGGCTTTGCCCCTGGCCTGGCGCTCATCCGGCGACTGCAATGCGTTACCCACAGCCTGGGCAACGGCGTTGTGCAAAGTTCCCGAAGTTGCATTACCGGCAGGCTTGTCCTGCACAGACCTGGTATCGAGTGCTGCAAGCTTGCCGAGCTGCAGCTCACCGTCCTGGTTCAGCAGTTTCGAAGTCGGCGTGTCGCTAAGTCCCTGCGTGACCGGCCTGGTCCCTGATGTCAGTGCCGACTTGTTCTGTGCCCATGCAAGCTCCATGGCCGACACCTCCTCTCCGGAGGGCGTGGGCAGTTTACCGGCAGCGAGGCCAGCAGCGGTGCGGTCCACCGGAATCGAGGATCCGTCTGCCCCGCGGGTCGACGGCGGCAGATCTGCGGAAACCTCAGCCGAGGCCATGGAAACAGGCGTTGCAAGTACCGTCGTGGATGTCGTAACTGTCGCCGTGGCTGCGTTGGTTGCCGAAGCGGTAAGCGTAACGGCCGCCGCAACCGAATCAGACGCTGAACCGGAGGCCGACGCCGCAGCGGCAACCGCTGTGGACATAGGCGAAACTTCCACCGACTGTCGGCGTACTTGAAAAGGCAGGTTGGATGCGTCTGCCCGTGTTGCCGGTGGTTCATGGAAACCGGCATCGATATCGCGGGAGGTGCGAATGGAGCCGACCAGGGGACCGGTATATTCGCGCTCGGCCGTCATCGATCCATCGGTGTCTGTTGCTTGTAGAATCGATGCACCGGGTTCTTCGGATACGGTATCAACGGTCCTGAACGGCACCTCTGCACGCGGTGTCAACTCCACGGCATTGCTCGATGGCGACTGCGCGGCGAGCAGAGGAACTCCCTCCTGTTC
>JABDKN010000039.1 GCA_013002205.1 Granulosicoccus sp. | reverse complement strand
TGATCAGGGTGAGGCGTTGACGATGTCCGATCGTATCGCCGTGATGAAATCGGGCGAAATCCTGCAAGTCGATACGACAGATACCATCTACGACAATCCGGCAACACCCTTTGTCGCCAGCTTTGTCGGGGAGAATAATATTTTTCGAGGCCGTATCGCGGGCGTTGACGAGCACTTTGCCACGATTGAAACGAAGCAGGGTAAGTTAATGGCTGTCAACAGCCCTGCATTGACAGCAGGCGATGAGGCCATGCTGTTCATCCGTCCGGAGAAAATGCGACTCGCAGCGTCGGGTAGTTCACACGAAAACCATCTTCAGGCAACGTTCGTCCGTCGCGATCTGGAGGGTCCATTCATCAACCTGTTTTTCGACTGTGCCGACGAAGAGATCGTTGTTCATCAGACCAACTCAGGCAGTGGAAACGGTCAGGCCTCACACGAAGAGGGATTGTATTTCAGCGCAGAAGACGCGGTCGTCATGGCTGCGGGGGAGCTGGCTGATGAATAGTCTCGTACGCTCATTTGGCACCTGGATGACGGCCGTGATCCTGCTACTGTCATCGACCTGGATTGTCGGCATGATCGTCGCGCCACAATTGATCATGGTGGAGCATTCGTTCTGGTATCTGGACAAGGGTGGTGATGAAGCTGCGCTATCGGCCAGGATCGACAATCTCTATAACGATCTGGACATCCTGAGTCTGGACAAGAGCGACGCGGAATTGCTGTCGGACGAGGCACAACGTGCGCAAGTACTTGCAGAAATTGACAGCAGGGCAGTGGCAATCCAGAGTGAAATAGACACGCTGGAAACCCAGGAGGTAGCGCCAGAGAAAGTCTATTCACTGCATAATTACACGCTGATGGGAAAATCTCATCTACTGATCTTCCTGAAAACCATTGCCGCTTCACTGACTGTGACATTCATCGCCTTTGTCGTGTGCTATCCCATCGCCTATACGGTCGCCAAGCTGGCGACGCCCGGCAAGGCTGCGATCATCATGCTCGGATTGATCATTCCATACGCCATCAACGAGCTGCTGCGTGTGTTCGCCTGGCTGATGATCCTGAACTACAATGGAGTGGCCAACTTTTTCATCACCTGGATGGGCTTCGATCCGGTACCTTTTCTGGAAAGTGGCAGTGGTGTGTTTATCGCCATGATCTATGCCTACGTCCTGTTCATGGTATTCCCCATCTACAACACCGTTGAGACTCTGGATACCAACCAGATCGAGGCCGCGCGTGATCTGGGTGCGCCGATGTGGAAAATCCACTGGCATATCGTTCTGCCACATGCGAAGCCGGGTATCGCGGTCGGTTGCATCATGACGTTCATGCTGTCCGCGGGGTCCTATGCCGTGCCCTACATCATGACTCGTGGAACGGCATCTCCCTGGTTCACACAACTTATCTACAACAAGTTTTTCGAGTCTTCGAACTGGAATGCGGGCTCTGCCTATGCGTTCACTCTGCTGGTTGCCTGCGTCCTGTTCATCTTTTTATTGATGCGTATTTTCAAGGTGGGTATCCGGGAGATTGCTCGATGAGCGCTCTTTCAAAGACCATGACTGGTGGTGTCAGCCGGATCATCCTCAATGTCTATCTGGTGATATTTTTCCTGTATATGTTCCTGCCGCTGTTGATCATGGTGATAGCGGGCTTCAACGATTTCAGTCAACCATCGGTCACCGTCTGGAAGGGGTTCACATTGAAATGGTTTGGCGTTCTGGCCGGTGATGCACGAATGTGGGCGGGGCTTTTGAATTCGGTGATCATCGCCGTGGCAGTCATCGCCATCTCTCTTCCCCTGGGGCTCGCCGGAGCCCTGCTGGTCACCCGGCTCGAATCCCGGTACAACGGACTCCTCTATGGCATCCTGGTGTCTCCATTACTGACGCCAGGCATCATACTCGGGATATCGACCCTGGTCTTCTGGCAACGGCTGGATGTGCCGGGTGGTTTGTTTACTGCGGCCATTGCCCAGTCCACCTTCATTTCCTCGTATGCCATGTTGATGTTCATGGCTCGCCTGCAACGCCAGGATCTCTCCCTGGAGGAAGCCGCCGCCGACCTCGGCGCAACACATGTTCAATCGTTTTACCGGATCACCCTGCCGTTTCTGCGCCCGACCATTGCCACCGCTGCCGTCATCGGGTTTTTCCAGTCATTCGAGAACTACAATACAACCATATTTTCCATCGGTGGGCAGCACACTCTGGTGACGGAAATCGGTTCACGGATGCGGTTCGGGCTCAGTCCGGCCATCAATGTCATTGGAATTCTGTTTATAGTGATTACCATTGTTTTTGCAACGCTATATGTTCTCTTCCGGGAGCGTGAACGGAAACGTGAAAGTGCGCGGTAAAAGCCCATTCAGGTATTGCTTGCGGATGATCGCATTTCGTCGTCGCTAGTGGGAGCTGCCTTGGCAAAGTCATCGACTGCTGTCATTACGCCGGGCGGAGAAACCTTGTACGAGTACGTGCTGGGTACTGACTTACCAGGTGCTGACGATGTAGCCCCTGATCCTGCGATACCGGCAATCGATGCGCACTGTGCGCGCAAGCTGATGCAGCGGATCGATGCGATTCCCCTGTTCATACATGCCTATACTTTTCATCTCAATTTGCGGTTTGGCAGGATGGATGCCTTCGATCTACTCGATTTTGCAGATCGGCGAAACCTGCACGGTATCAAGGTACATATCGACGATGGTGAGGAGCGGAGCCTGCGTACCATGACGCGGCCGGAACGCCTGCGATTTGGTCAACGCGCACGCGATCTTGGACTGGCTGTGCATGTTGAAGTCAGTTCAACTGACCTGCCAACCCTCAGCGAAACAGTGGAGATTGCCCACGATACGGGGGCACAGTCGCTGCGCAGCTACCCGCGCTATGAGGGGCCTGTATCCGAAGTGATCCGCCGGACCATTGATGATCTGAAGCGCTTGCCGGGCCTGGATTCAACCGACAGTTTGCTGTTTACGCTGGAACAGCACGAAGACCTGAAATCCCACGAGCTGGTTTACATACTCGATCAGGCAAAGGTTCCGCGCCTGTCCCTGCTGTTTGATTTCGGCAACATGATCAACGCTTTTGAATTACCGGACCATGCACTGGACGTCATGGCATCGCATATCACTGAAGTTCATATCAAGGACGTCAGGATTGTCGAGGATCGAGGTGGGAGAGGGCATCTGGCCTGCAGATCTGGTGAAGGTGATATCAATTTCCCCAGGCTACTGTTTCGTCTGCTGCTTCTGGGTAAAGATAGAGCCCAGGTCACAGCATTCGCTCTTGAGGAGGAAGTGGGTTTATTCGCACCAGCGTTCCGTTTCCCTGACGAAGGCAAAGATCCCTTCATTCCCTATAGAAGTCCCAGCGAAACCGAGATTCAGCAAGGACAATCTCTGCAAGACCTGCTACAGCAGGAACGTGCCGATGCTGACAGGCAGATCCTCTATGTCAGGGCCGTTCTGGAAAAAATGCATCGCCTGGCCGAACTCCACCTTGCCTCGCAGTAGCCAGTTACCTGAAACCATGAAAACGACTACCCCCACTTTTCGACCTCTTGATTCCAGTGAGACGCCTCGCTTTGCGGGTGAAGTCAGTTTCATGCGATTGCCTGTGGTCAAGGATCCGGCCTTGCTGGATATCGCACTGGCTGGCATTCCCTGGGACGGCGGAACGACCAACAGACCCGGAGCGCGTCATGGTCCAAGGGACATGCGAGCTCAATCGATGCTGCTACGACCATACCACCATGTCAGTGGTTTATCGCCGTATGACCAGTGCCAGGTAGCGGATATTGGTGATAGTCCGGTCAACCCGATTGACCTGATGGATAGCCTGGCGCGCATTCAAGGATTCTTCGAACAGATTCACGATGCCGGAGCCGTTCCCCTGAGTGCTGGCGGTGATCATCTGTCGACGCTACCGGTGCTGCGGGCGATAGCCAGGCAGCAGCCTGTCGGGCTGATTCATTTCGATGCACATTCGGACACCAACGATCGTTATTTCGGCGATCATAAATACACACACGGCACACCGTTCCGGCGTGCCATCGAGGAAGGCCTTCTCGATCCTCATCGCATGATTCAGATTGGTATCCGGGGTAGTCGGTACCGGCCTGGAGGAGACGACTTTGTCAAACAGTCCGGTATCCGGGTCATTCATATCGAAGAGTATTTCGACCTGGGTGCC